>NZ_JBRAJI010000016.1:0-51511 GCF_052744395.1 Desulfurispora sp.
TACCCAGATTATGCCTGAAAATGGTTATTGGTGAGATGGTATCACGGATCCAGGTGTATTATTTAACAAAAGATGGTTAGGCAAGGAGGAAGTTATCTTGCAGCGTTTCAAGCCATTTTTAAACCAGCCGGTCAACCTGGCAAAGGCTCAGGAGGAAGCAACGCTAACCCGTCTGGGAATTACCGCCACCTACCTGCCGGAACAGCTGGAGGAATTCGACGAAATGGAATTTCGCACTCCCTGGCAGGATCAGCAAGAAGTGGTGCTCACCATTGCCACCGAACTGGGCCGAATCAAGCGGGTTATGTTCGGTCTGGCCGACAGGCAGAACCCCGAACTGGTCCGCAGCATGCAACAGGAGCAACTGGCAGCTCTGCTGGCCGAAAAAGGGGATCAGCTGTTGGCATTTTTTGAACATATCAGCCAGAGAGCATAAGCAGCGGGTTGGGCGCTAGGGCAGTTCCACCACGGTCACGCCCAGGCCGCCCTCGCCCTGTTCGCCCAGGCGAAAGGATTTCACCCGCGGGTGTTTCTTCAGGTGCTGCTGCACCGCTGACCGCAGTGCTCCGGTACCTTTGCCGTGTACCAGTTGCACCTGTTTTAAGCCGGCCAGAAAAGCATCATCCAGATATTTGTCTATTTCGGGCAGCGCCTCGTCGGCCGTCATGCCGCGCAGATCCAGCCGGGTCTCGATGTTTTTGGCTTTGCCCGCCAGCAGGCCCCCCAGCTGCACCCGCCGCTCGGAACCGGCCGGCCGGGCGGCCCGCAGCTCGGCCAGAGAAACATTGACCTTGATCACACCCACCTGCACCTGGGCCTGCTGGCCATCCACCGCCAGCACCAGACCGGGCTGGCCAAAGCGGGGGATGAAAACCTCCTGACCCGGCTGCACATCGTCCAGCGGCTGACCGGGCGGCGGTTCCCGGCGGGCCAGCCGCTTGTAAATCTTGCCCTGCAGCTCCTGCAATTCCTGCCGGGCGACCGCAATAGCCTGTTCCCGCTGCCGGTTCTCTTGGCTGGCCGCTTTTTCCCGCAGTTCCCGGATAATTTCCTCGGCCTGCTGGCGGGCATTTTTCACCAGCAAACGGGCCTCCTCGGCCGCCTTTTGCAGCATCTCCTGCTTTTTCTCCCGCAGCTCCTGTTCCAGGCGTTCTGTTTTCGCCTGCAATTCCTCGGCCTGCCGCCGGGCCACTGCTGCCGCCTGCCGGTCGGCCTCGGCCTGCTGGCGGGCCTTTTCCAGCTCCTGCATCAGGTCGGCCGCCGCCCGCTGCTCCCGGCTAAGCAGGCTGCGCGCCCTTTCCACCACCGGAGCCGCCAGCCCCAAACGGCGGGCAATTTCAAAAGCATTGCTGCGCCCGGGCCGGCCAATCAACAGGCGGTAGGTGGGGCGCAGGGTCTCCACATCAAACTCCACACTGGCGTTTTCCACCCGCGGCGTGCTGTAGGCATAATCCTTGAGTTCGCTGTAGTGGGTGGTGGCCACAGTCCTGGCTCCGGCCGTGTGCAACTCCTCCAGGATGGCCCGGGCCAGGGCGGCACCTTCCGTGGGATCGGTGCCCGAACCCAGCTCATCCAGCAATACCAGGCTGCCCGGACCGGCCTGCTGCAGTATGCCCACAATGTTGGTCATATGGGAGGAAAAAGTGCTCAGCGACTGTTCAATACTCTGCTCATCCCCAATGTCGGCAAAAACCTGCCGAAA
The DNA here is from genome assembly GCF_052744395.1 of Desulfurispora sp. Taxonomy (NCBI): domain Bacteria; kingdom Bacillati; phylum Bacillota; class Clostridia; order Eubacteriales; family Desulfurisporaceae; genus Desulfurispora; species Desulfurispora sp. The sequence goes on from NZ_JBRAJI010000016.1 coordinate 1,703, forward strand.
AAGGCCCACCCGGCTGCCCGGCGCAGCCGGGATATGCATGCCGGAAAGCGCCATCAGTACGCACAGGCCGGTGGTTTTCAGGGCCACGGTCTTGCCGCCCGTATTGGGTCCGGTGATCACCAGGGTATCGAATTCGCGGCCCAGATGCAGGGAAACCGGCACCACTTCACCGGTGAGCAGGGGATGCCGGGCACTTTTCAGTTCCAGTTCGGGGGTGCCGGTTATTTCCGGTGCCAGGCCGTCCAGGGCCCGGCTGTAACGGGCCCGGGCCAGGGCATAATCCAGTTGAGCCAGAGCTCGCAGTGTCTCGCTGATCAAACCGGCCTGTTCTCCCACCGCCCGGGACAGCTCCCGGATAATGCGGGCCACTTCCTGCTTTTCCGCTGCCAGCAGGGCGCGCAGCTCATTGTTGGCCTCCACCACGCCCATGGGTTCAATAAACAGGGTCGCTCCGCTGGCCGACTGGTCGTGCACCAGACCGGGCACCTGGGCCCGGTATTCCACCTTCACCGGCACCACATAGCGCCCTTCCCGCACAGTAACAATGGGATCCTGCAGGTATTTCTGCATCTGGGGGGAACGGATCATTTCTTCCAAGCGGCTTTTAATCCGGGCCTGTGCTCCCAGAATCTGACGGCGAATGGCCGCCAGCTGGGCGCTGGCCTGGTCGGCGATCTCGCCCCCCGGCAAAATAGACTTCAATATGGCGTTTTCCACTTCATGATGGTGATTGATCTGCCTGGCCAGCAGTCCCAGCAATGGATACTGGTCTTCCCGCTCGACCAGGAACTTTTTGGCCCGCCGGGCTGCCGCCAGGGTTTGCCCTACTGCGTACAGATCCAGCGGTTCCAGCTCCAGGCCCTGCCCGGCCTGCTGCACCGGCCGGCGCACATCCAGCCAGCCTCCCAGATCGGCGGCCGGTTCGCGGCGCAGCAGTTCCACCGCCTGGCTGGTTTCCTGCTGCAAATGTTCTATGGCCTGCCGGTCGGCCAGCGGTCCGGCCGCCAGCGCCTGTTCCGCCCCCAGGGGCGATACGGCGTGGCGGGCCAGCTGCTGGCGCACCCGGTCAAATTCCAGCCTCTTGAATGTTTTTTCGTCCATGCTCTACTCCCAGCAGTTATTTAATAACGCGGTTCGCTCAGGAAAAGCACACCCGCTAAACTTACATTAGTAATGTTAAATTCACACCCCGCGATAGAGGTGCCCCTTGGTAAAACCCTGCGGGCTGAAAGCCGCCAGTTGCTGCTTGAGCTCCCCGGCCAGTTCGGGCACCTCATGGGACCGGGCCGCCAGTATCCGGCGGTAAGCTCGCACAGCGGCCGTAACAAAACCGGTCCCCTCCCGGCGGGCCTCAATGCGTAAAGCGTATACCCCCGCCCAGACCAGGGCTGGGATATCTTCCAACAAGCAAAGGTGGCGCGAATTAAAAATGCGCATGTGACACTGCCGGTCGGTTTCCAGAGGAAAAACCGCACCCATCCTATCCCGCAGGTAATACTGTCCCGGCCGGCAAACACCCCGGCAGGCCTGCTGCCCGCTGCGGCCGCCCAGCAAACTGCCCGGCAAGCAGTGCCGGCTGACCAGCAGTTCCTGCGCCCCGTGCACCAGCACCTCACAGTACCCTTCCGGCAACAGTTGTTGCAACTGGGAAAGGCTGAGCTCGGGGGAAAGGGTTACCCACGCGGCTCCCTGCTCAATAAAATACTGCCGGGTTACCCGGTTGAAGACATTGAGCGGCCAGTCCACAACCACGGTCAGTTGGGGGTGATAGTCGCGCAGCATGTGCCACAGGCCCAGGTTGCCCACCAGCACACCGTGCGGCGGCCGGGATAGATTCAGCAGCTTCTCCAATAGCTCCCACTGCCGCTCCAGTTCCGCTTCCGGCATGATGCGGGGTGTGCTGTAGTACCAGCGCGCTCCGGCAGCAGCACAAACCCGCCCCAGTTCAGCGGCCTGCGCCAGCAGTTCCCGCCCGCTCAGGCGGTGAAAATTATCCGCCCCCCAGTAGACAACATCGGCCCCCTGCTGCACCGCTGTTATAGCAGCATCCAGAGTGCCGGCAATAACCGTAAGCCTTGGAACAGCGCGGTTTTCCTGCACTGATGGTACATCCCGCCCATCATTCTTGCTCCCCATGTGCAGGTCACCCTCCACTGTTTTCATGGCGGGCAACCGGTACAATTCAGCCCGGCGCTGTGCCAGTTCCGCCGCGGTAAGCGGGGCTGCCGGACGGGCTATGTGCAACATCTGTTGCTCTAAGTCCTCTACCAGCTGACGGCGCAGCTCGTTGAGCTGGGAAAGCGGATAAAATACATCGCCGGCCAGCTGTACCTGCAGGTCGGCCAGACAGAAAACCGTACCGCCCAGCCGGCCCAGGTGCCGGCGCAGCACCTCTTCATCCAGGGGGTTTTTCTCGGCCGCCTGGCCCGGTACAGATGTAATGCCCTTTGCCTGGAGCCGCCCGCCCGGCAGGTGAGCGGCCAGAGCCACTGCGGTCACCTGCAGCGGCCGGCCCGGTCCGCCCTGCACCTCCAGATGCAGGGGCAGGCGGCGCACTTCCTCCGGCCGGGCATAGGAAGCCTGTGCTCTGGCCACCAGGGCGGCTGCATGGGTTTTGAAAACGCGATCGCCCGGGCGCACCCGGTATTTGCCGGGCGGTAGAGGCAGCAGCACGCTCTGTCCGGCGGCCGCCCGCTCCTGGCGCTGTCGTCCCACCAGGATCTCATTCACCTCGAAACCGGCCCGCCCGCCATCGCTCACCCAGATTTCCAGCCCGTCACCCAGCTGCAGTTCGTCTTCCAGCTGGATTTCCACCAGCCGCCGTTCGGCATGGTAACTTTTTACCCGCCCCAGACGCACCCCCCGGTTGTTGGGTCGCTTGTAGCTCATCAGCTCATAGCCGGGCTGGCCCAGCAAATAACCGGCCGTAAAATCGCGGTTGAAAATCTGGGCCAGCTCACGGGCCAGCTCTCCGGGCACATGGTAGTCCCGCCCGGCGGCGGCAGTATCCAGCAAATTCCGGTACACCCGCACCACGGTGGCCACATACTCGGGGCGCTTCATTCGTCCTTCGATTTTCAGCGCATCCACACCGGCCGCCAGCAGGCGGGGCAGCAGTGCGGCGGTGTTCAGGTCGCGGGGGCTGAGCAGGTAACGGCCGTGCTGTTTCTCATCCACCAGGGGGCGTCCACTCCTGTCCACCAGGCTGTAGACCAGGCGACAGGGCTGGGCGCAGCGGCCCCGGTTGCCGCTGCGCCCGCCAATCATGCTGGAAAAAAGGCACTGACCGGAATAGCCGATACACAGGGCACCGTGCCCGAAAACCTCTACCTCCACGCCGGCCTGTGCTTTAATCTGTTCGATCTCCTCCAGGGTGAGTTCCCGGGCCAGCACCACCCGTTTAATCCCCAGACCGGCCAGGTGGCGGGCCGCCGGCACGTTGTGCACGGTCATCTGGGTGCTGGCATGGAGCGGCAGCTCGGGCAAAAAGCGCTGCACCAGCTCAATCAGCCCCACATCCTGAACAATGACTGCATCCACACCCAGCTGCTGCAGGTAGGCCAGAAATTCCATTGCTTCGTCCAGTTCGGTATCGGCCAGCAGGGTGTTCACTGTAACGTAAATTTTGACACCCCGCAGGTGGGCGAATTCCACCGCTCGGGCCAGTTCCGGCCGGTCGAAATTGGCCGCCTGGGCCCGGGCGCTGAAACTCTTGCCGCCCAGGTAAACCGCATCGGCACCGTTGGCCACAGCCGCCACCAGCGCCGTCCAGTCCCCGGCCGGCGCCAGCAGCTCCATTTTTTTCGGACCGGCCCCGGATACCGGCACCGCCTCCGGTTGTGCACTCACTCCCCTGTCCCGCACCTGCTGCACCGTCCCTCCCGGCTTATTTTCTCCGCACCCGCAAAAGACCGGCACAGGGAACAATATCAATGCCTGCCGCGGCCAGTTCGTCCAGTACCAGATTCATCCCCAGGGAATCGGAGGCCATGTGTCCGGCAATAATCACATTGATATGATTCTTTTCCGCTTCCTTGCGGTGTTTTTCGCCCATGTGCATGACGATCAGCGTGCCCACGCCGGCTGCAGCCAGCTTGCTGTAGGCGTCCTCGGAGCCGCTGGTGCCGCCGGTCATATCCACCATGATCTTGCCGGCCCGCCGCTCTTTGCTGCCCACAATAATGGTGGGGCCGGCATTGTACTGCACGGCCTGCTCGTATTCGGAAATGCTCTTGAGCAGTTTGAGCACATCGCCCAGGGTTTCGGGCTGCTTTTCATCCATCAGGTTCTGTACATAGGTGTTCACGTGGTTGTCGGCCGGGGTGTGAATGCACATCATGGCCAGCCCCAAAAGCCGCGCTGCATCCACCGCCCGGTTGTGGTTGAAGGGCATCATGTTGCGCCGCACTTCATTGATCCGCGAGCTCATGATACCCTGGGCCACGTTGATGGGCACGCCGAATTTGGCCAGCACGTCCTCCTGCAGATGCATCACCTCGTGCAGGGCGGCCATGGCCTTGCCCTCGGGGTGGTGGGCGATGATCAGATCAATGGGCTGGCCTTTTTCGCCCAGGCGGTCGGCCAGCAACACTTCCCCCACTTCCATGTCAATGCCGGCCAGTACCCGTCGCACTTCTTTTTCCGGGTCGCCCACCAGAATACGGGTATCGGCATAGGGATTGAACAGGCTGTCCTGGTCGAATTCGCGCTTATCTTCCTCTTTGGCTTCTTCATAGCGCTGGCGGGACTTTTCCAGCACTTTCTGCACAGCGGCCAGGCCGCGCGGGTCCTGCTCCATTCCCTTCTTTACCGCCAGTTCGTAGATTTCTCTTATTTTCATCCAGCATCGCTCCTTTCAGTTTTGGCCAGCATGTAACATTAAAGACCTGCGGGTGGGTATGCTTATCCTGAGTGGGTGTGTTTATCCTGAGCGAGCCCGTCTGGAGTACCGGTTGCAGCACCCGGCGAGGGCGCGGCAGCGGGCCGGGAGGCGCGGACAGGACGTCCGCGCCAGCCCTAGCTTTCGACAGGATGGCGAATCAGGGGCGGCCCGGACCACCCGCGACCGAGCCGCCGGTGCTGCCCGGTACGAAATTCGGGCGAGCGCAGGATACACACCCATACATACGGAATCTATCTACGGACGCGACACAAACCTGCTGCCCCGCAGGTAAAAGCGCAGGGGCAGACCCGCTCCCTCTTTGATCCCTATGCGGGTGGTCACCACAATGTTCTCCGCACTCACCGCCAGGCCCCGGTAAACCAGCAAAGGCGGCTTGTAAACCGGTGCACCGTTGAGGCTCCTGTCCAAACCCAGCGCCTGCACCAAACAGGCCGGGCCGCGACAGAGCTGGCGCAAATCGCTGCGCCTGCGCCGCTCCTGCATCAGCTCGATGCCGCAAAGTGGTTCCAGAGCCCGGATGAGCACCGCCTCGCCCACCCCTATGGCGGCAGTGACAATGTTGAAACAATAATGCATGCCATAGATAAAATATATGTAGGCGTGGCCGGCCGGGCCAAACATGACCCGGTTGCGCGGCGTCTGACCCCGGCTGGCGTGGCAGGCCGGATCACCCTGCAGGTAGGCCTCGGTTTCCACAATGACCCCGCCGGCCACACCGCGGGGAGAGTGGTATACCAGCACCTGGCCCAGCAGCTCGCGGGCTACCTGCACCGTGTCGCGGCAGTAGAACTCCCGGGGCAAAACCGCCCCCTTTTCCCAAGACAGCAACAACTCTCTCTCCCGTGCTTTATTCTCCATCCGATTACACCCTGCTGACCCGGAACCGGGCCTATCTCCCACGCCCGGCAACTCTATTATCCGGGGAAATTGCTCCATTACCCGCCCCTTATGCGGAGCACGGGTCAGGCCCGGCCGCTCAGCGGCGCAAAATGCGGCGCAGTTCGGCCAGCGGCAGGGTGTTCACCACCTGCTCCCGGGTCAGACCGGCCCGGCGGGCCACCGCCACGCCGTATTCCATCTCGTCCAGCCGTTGCAGGTCATGCGCGTCGGTGTTCACGGCAATTTTCGCTCCATAGGCCAGGGCCCGGCGGACATGGGGTGGTGAAAGATCCAGCCGCTCGGGAGAAGCATTTATTTCCAGTATTTTACCACACTTCCCCGCCAGTTCCAGCACTTTTTCCACATCCAGCTGGTAACCGGGGCGCTGGCCCAGCATCCTCCCGGTCAGGTGGCCGATAATGTCCACATGGGGGTTTTCCACAGCCTGCATGATGCGCCGGGTCATTACCGGCATCTCCTGCTGAAATCCGCTGTGCACCGACGCCACCACTACATCGGCCTGTTCCAGAATTTCATCGGGGTAGTCCAGCTCGCCGGCCATCTTGATGTCCACTTCCATGCCCTTGAGCAGGGTAAAGTCGTCAAACTCCTGGTTCAAGCGGTCAATCTGCCGGTATTGTTCCAGCAGTTGGTCCACCGCCAGACCGCGGGCCACCTTCAGGGAGCGGGAATGGTCGGTAATGGCCAGGTATTCATAACCTTTTTGCCGCGCTCTGGCCGCCAGCTGTTCGATGGTGGCCCCGCCATCGCTCCAGTCGCTGTGCACATGCAGATCACCTTTAATGTCAGCGGTCTCGATCAAGTCCGGCAGGGCTCCGGCCGCCGCCAGAGTCAATTCCTCGCCTCCCTGGCGCAACTCGGGCACGATATACTGCAGCCCCAGTTCCCGGTAAACCTGCTCTTCGCTCTGCCACTGCGGCGGCGCAGCGGCAGCCGCTGCCGCACCCTCCAGCGGCTCCACACCCTGCGCACACAGGTGCCAGCCCCGGCGGGCAAAAAATTCCTGCAGCTTTTGCCGGTGTGCCGCGTTGCCCGTGCTGTAGACCAGCAGCGGCCAGAAATTATCCGCACCGGCCCGCAGAATTTCCAGAGGCAGCCCCCACATGGTCCGGGCCAGCAGGCGGCTTTGGTCCTGCTCCAGGATTTCAACAATGCGGGGATGCGAGCGCAGAGCCTCCACCAGCATCTCCCAGTCCGTGGTCTGTACCAGCAAATCCAGGTCCTGTACAGTTTCCTCCCAGCGGCGTGCTCCCCCGGTGATTTCCACCCGCTGCACCCCGGGCAGCCCGGCCAGATAGTCCATCATCTCCCGGGCCAGCAGCCGGGCCAGATTCAGCAGAAAGCAATCCGGGGCTTCTTTCAGCCGCTCGATGTGCTGGCGGATGGCCATCTCGGTTTTGGCCCCGATGCCCGGCAAACGGCGCAGCTTTTTTTCCTGTGCCGCCCGGTAGAGCTGCTCCAGGTCCTGCACGCCCAGTTGTTCATAAAACAGGCGGGCCCTTTTGGGACCCACACCGGGCAGGGCCATCATCTCCCACACCCCGGGCGGAATATCGCGGCGCAGTTCCTCCAGCTTGCTCAGGGAACCCTTTTCGAGCAACTCGCCCACTTTGGCAGCAACGTTTTTGCCCACCCCGGGCAAACCGGCCAGTTTTTTTTGGCGGTATACTTCCACCAGCGGGGCAGGGTGCCTGGCCAGCGTGCGGGCAGCCTGGCGATAAGCGCGGATTTTAAAAAAATTTTCCCCCTGAAATTCCAGCAAGTCGGCCAGTTCTTCCAGAGCCAGAGCAATCTCAAAATTATACACGGTGCAAAACCTCTTTTTACTCATATTCTTTCCCCGGCCGGCCGAAACCTCACAAGAAAAAGCTCTCTTTCCAGGTAAAGAAAGAGAGCTTACCGTTTTTCCGTTTCGTCCAGCAATGAGAGCAGTTCGCGGTGCTCCCGTTTCAGCTTGACCAGCTCGTCGGCCAGATGCAGGGCGGCCAGCACAGCAATTTGCTTTAAATTTAACCGGTTGTTGCGCAGCGCCACTTCCTTCATTTTTTCATTGACCATGACAGCCAGCATCTCCAGGTACTCGGGCGGCTCGGTCCCTTTCAAGCTGTACCTGTCGCCATATATCTCCACATCAACCACATGTACCGGCCCCGACATAACAGTACCTCCTGCCCGTTATGATGCATTCTTTCGCTAAAAAAGGCAGATTTTCCTGCCGGTGCGGGGCCGGCGGATCAAAATATTTCCCTAGCTGCGCAGCACGGCGGCAAACCGTTCGGCCAGGGCACGGGTGATTTCGGACAGCGGTCCGGCTACATCCTCATCGCTCAGGGTACGGTCGGGAGACCGGAAGGTCAGGGCAAAAGCCAGGCTGCGGCAGCCGGCCGGTACCTGCTCGCCCTGGTATACATCAAACAGGCGTACATCCTCCAGCAGCCGGCCGCCGGCCGCCCGGATTTCCTGCTGCACGGCCGCCGCCAGCACGCTCTGATCCACTACCACGGCCAGATCGCGCTCCAAGCCGGGGAAACGGGGCAGGGGGCGATAGGCCACCCGCTCTTCAACAGCGGCCAGAAGTTCCGCCCAGTCGACTTCCAGGGCCAGCACCCGCTGGGGCAGTTCGTAGTTTTCCTGCACCCGGGGATGCAGCTCGCCCAGCACACCCAGCTGGCGGCCATTTCTGAGCACGGTGGCCGAACGGCCGGGATGATAGCAGGGCGGGCCGCCCGGCTGGTATTCCACCGGGCCGGCGTGCAGTTTCTCCAGCAATACGCTCAGGATGCCTTTCAGGTAATAAAAGTCCACCGGCCGGGCCGGACTGTTCCATCCTCCGGGAGCATTACCGGTGAGCATGACCGCCAGGACATACCTCTCCTCGGGCAAAGCTTCCGCTCCGGGCCAGAATACTTTGCCCAGTTCGAAAACCGCCACGTCGCTTACCCGCCGGCTGATATTGCGCCCCAGCACTTCCAGCAGTCCGGGCAGCATACTGGTGCGCATGACCGACTGTTCCTCGCTCAGGGGATTCTGCAGGGCCAGCATCCGGCGCAGGGGACTGTCTTCCGGCCAGAGCAGCAAATCGGCGTGGCGGGGGGAAATAAAGCTGTAGGTGACCACTTCGCTCAAGCCCAGGCCGCACATGATGTCCCGCACCTGCCAGGCCAGCTGCTGTACCGGAGTACGGCGTCCCCTGGCCGCGCTGCCGGCCGGCAGCTGCACCGGGAAGCTGTTGTAGCCGTACAGCCGGGCCACTTCCTCCACCAGGTCTTCCTCCAGGCCCACATCGGGCCGGTGGCCGGGTACGGTCACCAGCAAACTTTCTGCCGCTTCCTGCACGCTGAATTGCAGGCCGCGCAGGATGGAAACAATTTCATCCCGGGGCACAGCAGTACCCAGAATATATTCCACTCTCTCCGGGCGCAGGGCAATGGTGCGGGCCGTATAGGGACGGGGATAGGCATCTACCTCGCCGGCCACCACCTGGCCGCCGGCCAGCTGCTGCATCAGGTAGGCCGCCCGCTCGGCCGCTTTCAGACAGCCGGTGACATCCACCCCTCGCTCAAAGCGATGGGAAGCCTGGGAGCGCAGGTTGAGCGCTTTAGCCGTGCGGCGAATGCTCACCGGGTCAAACCAGGCCGATTCCAGCAAGATGCTGGTGGTGGCCGCGGTTACCTCGGTAGCCTCGCCGCCCATTACCCCGGCTATGGCCACCGGACCGGCAGGGTCAGCAATCACCAGCGTTTCCGGCTGCAGGCTGCGGGTGACCCCGTCCAGGGTGACCAGCTGCTCACCCGGTACCGCCCGCCGCACAATGATCCGGCCATCTTTGATGGTATGATAATCGAAGGCGTGCAGGGGCTGGCCCATCTCCAGCATGACATAGTTGGTAATGTCCACGATGTTGTTGATGGAGCGGACACCGGCCGCCATCAGGCGTTTGACCAGCCAGAGGGGCGATGGACCCACCTGTACCTGGTGAATCAGCTTGGCCACATAACGCCGGCACAGATCGGGATCGCGGATTTCCACCTGCACTTGACCGGCTATCTCCTCATCCAGCGCCCGGGGCGACAGGGGCGGCCACTTGATTTCCCCGCCGCAAATGGCCGCCACTTCCCGGGCCACACCCAGCAGCGACAGGCAATCGCCCCGGTTGGGCGTAAGCTCCAGTTCCAGGATGGTATCATCCAGACCCAGCACGGAACAGATGTCCAGACCCAGCGGCGTGTCCGGAGGCAGGATCATGATGCCCCGGGCCTGCTCGGGGGGCAGGAGAGCACTGTCCAGACCCAGTTCCTGACCGGAACAGAGCATACCCCGCGACTCCACACCGCGCAGTTTGGCTTTTTTGATCACCAGGCCACCGGCCAGCCGGGCTCCCTCCACCGCCACCGGCACAATGTGGCCCTCCCGGACATTGGTGGCGCCGGTGACAATCTGACGCACCTCCTCGCTGCCGGTGCTCACCTGGCATACCACCAGTTTGTCTGCATTGGGGTGAGCATCGATCTTCAAGATCCGGCCCGTGTACACGTTTTTAATCTCCCGGCCCGGCCGGTGCAGAGCTTCTACAGCCAGCCCCACGGCAGTAAGTCTCTCGGCCAGCTCTTCCGGTGTAAGCGGAATATCCACATAATCCTGCAGCCATTTATAGGAAACCAGCAAGGTCACCACCACTCCTTTGGGTTTATTTTCCTTGTCCAAGCCGTCCGCAACTAAAACTGGCGTAAAAAGCGCAGGTCGTTTTCAAAGAGCAGGCGCAGGTCGTCAATGCCGTACTTGAGCATGGCAATGCGCTCCACACCCATGCCAAAGGCAAAGCCGGTTACCCTGCTGGCATCATAGCCCGACATCTCCAGCACCCGGGGATGCACCATGCCGCAGCCCAGAATTTCCAGCCAGCCGGTGTGCGAGCAGACGCGACAGCCGCTGCCCCCGCACATCACGCAGGAAATGTCCACCTCGGCACTGGGTTCGGTAAAGGGGAAAAAGCTGGGCCGAAAACGGGTTTTGGTCTGAGGGCCGAACATTTCCTCGGCAAAGACCTGCAGCACGCCCCGCAGTTCGGCAAAAGTGACCCTTGTATCCACCAAAAGTCCTTCCACCTGGTGGAACATGGGCGAATGGGTGGCATCATCGTCCCGGCGGTAGACCTTGCCCGGTGCAATAATTTTTACCGGTAGCCGGGGTGCCGTGCTCTCCATGGTGCGCACCTGCACCGGCGAAGTGTGGGTGCGCAACAGCACTTCCGTCGAGAAAAAGAAGGTATCCTGCATATCCCGGGCCGGGTGATCCTTGGGCAGATTGAGCGCTTCGAAATTGTAGTAATCCAGCTCCACCTCGGGACCTTCGGCAATGGCAAAACCCAGGCCCAGGAAAATTTCCTCAATCTGCCTGGTCACCTGGGAGAGCGGGTGCAGGCGACCGCTGGGCAGCGCGGTACCGGGCAGGGTGACATCAATTTTCTCCCGCACCAGCCGCTGTTCCTGTTCCTGTCTTTTGAGCAGATCGGCCCGGGCGGATAGATTGCGCTCCAGTTCCTCCCGCACCTGGTTGGCCATCTGGCCCACCAGCGGCCGCTGTTCCGGGCTCAGGCTGCCCATACCCCGCAAAATAGCGGTTAATTCACCCTTTTTGCCCAGGTAGCGAATACGCAATGCTTCCAGTTCTTCCAGGTTCTTTACCTGCTGCAGTTCGGCATTGGCACGCCCCTGCATTTCTTGCAGTTTTTCCAGCAAATCTTGATGCCCCCTCTGGTAACATTAATGTGGCAAGAAAACTTGACTACATAAAAAAACCGCCCCCGTAGGGACGGCTGTATGCCGCGGTACCACCCTGCTTGTTTGACCTCCTTAGGGGTCAGACCAGCTCATTCGGGAGTGCTCCGGGCACCCCCTTTTTCCGGTAACGGCGGAAATACCGGCACCACCTACTGATGAGCCCGTTAGGCCCACGTTCAGCTGCAGCTCCGGGGTGAATTCACCCGCCGCGCCCTTGAGAAAACTTCCAGTCCACGGTTTTCTCTCCCTGGAAGGACACCTGACTGCAGGTTACTGCTCCCCTTCATCACCGCTGGCCATATATCATTAGTGCAGGCACAACCTGCGGTAGATTATATAGGCAGTGATGGATCCCGTAGTCTCGAACAGTCGCCAAAAAAACTCTGCGGTTAAGAGCATTTAACCACAACCCTTCCAGTTTTCAGGCACCTTTCGAGATCGATTATATCACAGCCCGGAAGGCCAAAACAAGCAAGGACAGGTAAAAATGTTCAGGCGCGGCAGTGGCGCTGCCGGTAAGCTTCATAAAGCATTACCGCCGCAGCAATGCCGGCATTGAGCGATTCCACGTCCTCCTGGATGGGAATGCTTAAAGCACGCCGGGTAAACTCCCCCCACCGGCCGGAAACGCCGTGGGCCTCGCTGCCAATGACCAGTGCCACCCGCCCGGTCAGATCGGCATCCACCAGAGAAAGCTCCCCGTGCGGCCGGCTCAGCCAGACTTCCAGCCCCATCTGGCAGAACAATTGGCCGAGCGGCTCGATATCCACATCCTGCCAGACCGGCAGTTTAAAGACTGCGCCCATGGTGGCGCGCAGCACCTTGGGATTGAACAGATCCACCGTGCCGCGACATAAAATCAGACCGCTGGCCCCAAAAGCAGCCGCGCTGCGCACGATGGTACCCAGATTGCCCGGATCCTGCACCCCGTCCACCACCACCAGGAGCGGATTGCTGCGCGATGCGGCCAGGCCCAGCAGCAAAGCCAGATCGTCCATCTGGAGTACGGGCATTTTCACCACCGCCAGCACTCCCTGGGGCGTCCGGGTATCGGAAAGTACCTGGAAAGCGCGGGCTGATACCTCGGTGATGGATACCCCGGCCTGGCGGGCCTGTTCCAGCAGGGGAGCACTGCGCTCGGCGGGCAGCAGTTCCGGAGAATACACCAGCATCTCCACCAGGCCGGGCACGGCCAGGGCCTCCTCCACAAAGCGCACCCCCTCCGCCAGAAACTTCTGCTCCCGGCCGCGGTGTCTTTTTTCCTTCAGGCGGCTTAAATATTTCACCAGCTGGTTCTGGGGACTGGTAATCAACCGCACCCTCTCCCCCCGATAAATCTGCTCCGGAAATGCTCCTATTGGCCGGCCAGAACAAAAAAGCAGGGCCCGGCGGGCCATGCTTTTTGCGCTGTTTTAACCAAGTTTAGATTTGGCAACTTCCACCAGCTGGCTGAAGGCACGGGCATCGTTCACCGCGATGTCGGAAAGCATCTTGCGGTTGATCTTGACGCCGGCCCGTTTCAAACCGTTCATCAACTGGCTGTAATTGATCCCGTTCATGCGGGCGGCCGCGTTGATGCGGGCAATCCACAGCCTGCGGAAATCACGCTTTCTGTTGCGCCGGTCCCGATAGGCGTAGGCCAGGGACTTCATTACCTGCTGCCTGGCCACCCGGTACAGTTTGCTCTTGGAACCCCGGTAACCCCGGGCCAGCTTGAGAACCTTCTTGTGTCTATGGCGCGAAACCACACTGCTTTTAGCACGTGGCATAACTATTCCTCCTTTGGTATCGCGATTTAAAATGTATTAAAGGTAAGGCAGCAATGTGCGCAGTCTGGCAGCATCGGCCTCATGCACCACAGTGGATTTACGCAGGTTGCGCTTGCGCTTGGCCGTCTTCTTGCCCAGGATATGGCTGTGAAAAGCGTGATTGCGCTTGAACTTGCCACTGGCTGTCTTTTTAAACCTTTTGGCTGCACCGCGATGGGTCTTGATTTTGGGCATGACTCAAATCCTCTCCTTATTCCTGTTTAAGATCGGCTTTGGGGGACAAAATCATGATCATATTCTTGCCTTCCAGCTTGGGCTGCCTTTCCACATTGCCCAGGTCTTTTAATTCCTGGGCCAGGCGCTGCAAAAGCTGCATACCCAGCTGGGTATGGACAATTTCCCGGCCACGAAACATAATCGTAGCTTTAACCTTGTCGCCGTCTTTCAAAAAGCGGGCGGCGTTTTTGGCCTTGATCTGAAAGTCGTGGTCCTCAATATTGGGGCGCAGCTTGATTTCTTTAATGTTGATGATCTTCTGCTTTTTCTTGGCTTCCTTTTCCCGCTTGTTCTGTTCGTACTTGTACTTGCCAAAATCCATCAGTTTGCACACAGGCGGCCTGGCCTGCGGCGCTATCTCAACCAGGTCCAGCTGCTTTTCTTCCGCCAGCCGGAGCGCCTCGCGCGTAGGCATGATGCCCAGCTGGTTGCCCTCGCTGTCCACCAGGCGCACTTCCCGGACCCGGATTTCCTCATTAATACGGAAGTCCTTGGAAATATTATCAACCTCCTTAAAAAATACAAAAGCGGGCGTAACCCACCCGCTGACACAACAAAGCCATAGAGCTCCGGAGAGCTGGCACTTTTGCTAAGACCCGGCGAACAGCCTGCCGCGTTGCCAGGTGAGAAGCGGATGGCTTCTGCTTGAGCAGCAACAATTATTTACAATTACCAGGTAAGTATAGCATTTAACAGCAATGGTGTCAATAAGCAGCCGGGAAATTTTCTCCCACCGTCAAAAATTCTTCGTACTGTCCAGGAGCAGGGTTACCGGACCGTCGTTGAAGATCTCCACCTGCATGTGGGCTTGAAAAACACCGGTCTGCACAGCAATCCCGGTTTCCCGCAGCTTATCCACAAAATAGAGATAGAGCTGTTTCCCTTTTTCGGCCGGGGCCGCGCTGGAAAAACTGGGCCGGTTACCCCGCCGGCAATCCCCGTATAGAGTGAACTGGGAGACCACCAGCGCCTGCCCGCCCACATCGGCCAGGGCCAGATTCATCTTGCCCTGCCCGTCCTCAAAAATGCGCAGCCCGGCCACCTTGCGGGCCAGATACTCGGCATCGGCCGGTCCGTCATCCTGGCCCACTCCCAGCAACACCACTACCCCCCGGCCAATCTCACCGCTGGTTTGCCCGTCCACTGTCACCCTGCCGCATGTCACCCTCTGTACCACAGCCCGCAAAATATATCCCTCACTTCTAAAGCATTCTGACCAGGTTTTCCGGATCCTGGGCCCGGCCGAGCGCCTCCTCCCGGCTGATCAATTTCTGCAGATACAGCTGGCGCAAATGCGCATCCATGGTCTGCATCCCAAACTTGCCTCCGGTTTGCAGCTGACTGATAATCTGGTAGGTCTTGCCCTCGCGGATCAAATTGCGGATGGCCGGCGTCACCACCATGATTTCCAGCGCCAGTACCCGGCCCTGCCGGTCGGTCCGGGGAATCAGCTGCTGCGACACCACACCCTGCAGAGAGTTGGCCAGCTGCACGCGGATCTGCTGCTGCTGGTGGGGAGGAAATACGTCGATGATCCGATCCACCGTCTGAGCAGCGCTGGAGGTGTGCAGAGTGGCCAGCACCAGATGGCCGGTTTCGGCCGCTGTTAGAGCCACGGCAATGGTCTCGGGATCGCGCATCTCCCCCACCAGGATAACGTCGGGATCCTCGCGCATGGCCGCCCGCAGGGCGTTGGCGAAGGAGAGGCTGTCGTGGCCGATTTCCCGCTGGTTGACCACGGCCTTTTTGTGCCGGTGCACATACTCAATGGGATCTTCCAGGGTCAGAATGTGCACCGCCTGCTCGCGGTTGATTAAATCCACCATGGCGGCCAGGGTGGTGGACTTGCCGCTGCCCGTGGGACCGGTCACCAGCACCAGGCCGCGGGGCAGGCGGGCCAGGCGGGCGATCACCTCGGGTAGACCCAGCTCCTGAAAAGAAGGGATCGCAGTATTGATCACCCGCAGGGCCACGGCCGGACAACCTTTTTGCCTGTACACATTCACCCGGAAGCGGGCTCCGTCGGGCAGGCTGTAGGCCAGATCCAGATCGCCCCGCTCCCGAAACTGCTCTTGTTGATCCGCGGTTAACAGCTGTTTTAGAATCTCCTCCATCCCGTTCGGGGTCAGGGTGAGATCCCGCCCGGGCTGCTCCAGGCGCACCAGCTGCCCGTGCAGCCGGAGCACCGGCGGGCTGTCCACCGTGAGGTGGATGTCGGAGGCCCCCCGGGCCAGCGCCGTGCGCAGTATTTGCTCCAGCATGGCCTTTCACCCGCCTTGCTTTATTTTATTTGCTTACTGGAAATTTCCTCCTGCAAGGCCACCACAAACTGCTCCAGAGGCAGGGCTCCCTGATCACCGGCACTGCGGTGCCGCACGGCCACTGTACCTTCCCCGGCCTCCCGGTCGCCCACCACCAGCATGTAGGGGATCTTCTGGCTCTGGGCCTCGCGAATCTTGTAGTTCACTTTCTCGTTGCGCTCGTCCAGTTCCGCCCGGATGCCCGCCCCGATCAGGGTTTCGGTCACCCGTCGGGCATAGTCCAGATGGCGGTCGGTAATGGGCAGTACCCGGACCTGCACGGGCGCCAGCCAGGCCGGGAAGGCACCGGCAAAATGCTCAATCAGTATGCCGATAAAGCGCTCAATGCTGCCGAAAATCACCCGGTGGATCATCACCGGGCGGTGCTTTAGGCCATCTTCGCCCACATAGGTGAGGTCAAATTTTTCGGGCATGAGGAAGTCCAGCTGAATGGTGCCGCACTGCCAGGTGCGGCCCAGGCAGTCCTCCAGGTGGAAATCGATTTTGGGCCCGTAGAAAGCCCCATCACCCGGATTGACCTTGTAGGGCATGTTCTTGTCCTGCAGGGCATTTTCCAGGGCGCGGGTGGCCACTTCCCAGATTTCGTCCGAACCCATGGCCTTCTCCGGTTTGGTGGACAGCTCTACCTGGTATTTGAAGCCAAAGACGCTGTAGAAGCGGTCAATCAGGTCGATCACGCCCTTGATCTCCTGCTGGATCTGCTCGGGCAGCATGAAAATATGGGCATCGTCCTGGGTGAAGCAACGCACGCGCATCAGGCCGTGCAGCACCCCGCTCAGCTCATGGCGGTGCACCAGGCCCAGCTCACCCAGCCGGATGGGCAGATCGCGGTAGCTATGCAGTTTGCTTTTGTACACCAGGATGCCGCCCGGACAGTTCATGGGCTTGACGGCATAGTCCAGCTCGTCAATTTTCGTAAAATACATGTTCTCGCGATAGTGATCCCAGTGCCCGGAACGCTCCCACAGGGCCCGGTTCAGAATGATGGGCGTGCGGATTTCCTGGTAGCCGGCCCGGCGGTGCTCCTGCCGCCAGAAATTCTCCAGCTCGTTGCGGATGACCATGCCTTTGGGATGGAAAAAGGGAAAGCCCGGGCCTTCCTCCTGGATGCTGAACAGGTCCAGCTCCGCGCCCAGTTTGCGGTGGTCGCGCCGTTTGGCTTCTTCAATGCGGAAGAGATATTCTTCCAGCTGGCTCTTTTTGGGGAAGGAAGTCCCATAAATGCGCTGCAGCATTTTGTTTTTCTCGTCGCCCCGCCAGTAGGCCCCGGCCAGGCTGGTCAGCTTGAGCGCCTTCAGGTAACCGGTGGAAGGCACGTGCGGGCCGGCGCACAGATCCACAAATTCGCCCTGCTGGTAGCAGGAAATGACACTGCCCCCGGGCAGGTCGCTAATCAGCTCCACCTTGTAATCCTCGCCCGCCCCGGCAAAGCGCTGCAGGGCCTCCTGGCGGGACAGCTCAAAGCGGGTGATGGGCAGATCTTCCTTGACAATGTTCTGCATTTCGGCCTCGATTTGCGCCAGCTGCTCGGGAGTGAAAGGTTTGGGTACATCAAAGTCGTAGTAGAAACCTTCCTGGATGGCCGGGCCGATGGCCAGCTTGACGCCCGGAAAAAGCCGGGTGACCGCCTGGGCCAGCACGTGGGCACTGCTGTGCCGGAAGGCCTGGCGGCCGGGCTCGCTGTCAAAGGTAAAAAACTCCACCTGACAATCCTGCTCCAACCGGCAGCTCAAATCCACCAGCCGGCCGTCCACCGCCGCCACCAGCGCTTCTTTGCCCAGGCGGGGGCTGATATCTTTGGCCACTTCGGCCAGGCTTGTCCCGGCCGAATACTGCCGAACCGAACCGTCTTTCAGTGTAACATTAACCATAATCCACACACTCCTTGTATTTTTGTCATACCAGATAATTTTCTGTGCACAGCAGGCGAGCAGCCCTGGTTTTCCATCAAGGGCTAAAATAAAAAAACCCGCCCCCGGCAAGGGACGGGCTTTTCCCGCGGTTCCACCCTTCTTAAACCCGCACCACCCCACAGCATGACCCCAGACTGTACAGCAGGGCCACCCGTTTTTCGGCGCGTGGTTTCACTCGGCTGCCTGTTAACGGAGGCACCGGCAGACCATACACACCGCCGCAAGGGCGGCTTTCCGGCTGCAGTTCAGGGGTGGTTTGGACAGTAGAGCTCCGTAAAGGTGCTTGCAGCCTTAAGGACACCTTCTCTCTGCACGGCGCGATCCACTGCTACTTGTCCCCTTCATCACCTTTACCCGTGTTCCATTCTGGCTGTATTATATGTAAAGCAGCCCAGCGCTGTCAAGCGCAGCTGACAGCGCCACTCAAAACCAGCTTGTCCAGTTGATAATCACCAGCTGCACCAGGCCGATAATCAGCCCCAGCACCCCGCCCAGGATCTCAATGTGCCGCAGTTCCTTTCCGGCCACGCTGATAATCAGCTTCTCCAGGCGTTCCAGAGGAAAGGCCAGAATTTTTTCCTCTACCAAACGGCTAACCTGAAAATTGGCCAGCGTCTGCTGACGGATCTGCTCGCCGATCTGCTGCAGCAGGCGGGGCAGCTCTTTCTGAGCCTGCTCACTGAGCACCTCGGAAATAATGTTTTTGATCGACAAGGGAATGAACACCGGCAGCTTTTCCATCACCCGCTGCCGGATGGCCTGGGCCAGCGCCGTGCTGATCTCCCCCACGAAGTCCGGATTGGTCAACAGATCAAAAACATCCTGCGCCGAGAGCAGCTCCTGCTCCACCACCTGGCCCACACTGCGGGCCAGCTCGGCCCGACGGCGGGGAATCAAGCCCTGCAGGTTATAGCCGGGCAGAACTACCGGACGATAGGGACGAAATAGCAAAATGACCGCAATCAGGTTTGTCAACCAGCCAATCAGGGCGCTGATCAGCGGGATCAAAATCATTTGCCAAAGAGACAATTATTCCACCTTATCAGCATACATATTACATCTGCTTTCTACAAAAAAATAAAGCACGGGCGCGTGCTTTGTCAAACTTTATTCTTTATCCGGTGGGGCACAGAACTGACAACCCGTACATTGCCCCACCCTTTGCCAGAAAACACTCTTCATGGTCTCCAGCAGATAGGCCGGCACCTCGCGCCGCCCGGTGTGAAAAACAATTCTCTTCGGGGCCAGCGAGACCAGGGCGCTGATCAGCAGGTCCTCATAACTGATCTCGCTGCTGGTCAGCTCCACCATCAAACCTTCCAGGAACTCGCTATTAATGTTGCGGTATTGCCGGTCATAAAGTTTAAAGGCTCCGTTGGGCATGATCAGCACATGCACCAGGCTGACCCGCGGTTCCTGCATTTCCACAAAATAGCGCAGCAGCTGGACAAATTCGTTGTACTCCTTTTCCAGCAAAAAGTCATCCACCGCTTTGTCAGCCGCCTCTTTCAGTTCGCTGACATACTCTTTGAGCCGGAAGCGAATAAAGCCATCCAGGACCAGATCATCGCTGCTCTGCCAGTACTCCTGCAACCGGCTCAAGATCAGCTCTTTGCGCCGCGCGCGGTACAGCCTGTAGCCCTCGCTTTCCGATTGCCCGTGGTTGATATACTGCAGGGCCTGGCGCAAAATAACCTGTTTTTCCTCTGCGGTGAAATAATAAAATTGTTCGCGAATGATATCGCTGAGCAGCAGGTATTCCCAGTGCTGCATGATCGCTTCGGCCAGCAGATTGGCCAGAAAGTCCTTGAGCTGCTCTAACCGGACACCGTGTTTGAGGCGCAGGGAAAAAAAAGTCAACTTGCCCGCCGTGCTCTCAATCATTTCCACCTGCAGCCCTCTTTTTTGCAGGTACTGGCAGGTGCCCAGCAGGTCCTTCTTCAAAACATCACTGTACTTCTTCACGCCTATAGAAACAGCCGGTGCCAATGGCGCTCACTCCTTTACCCTGCCCTGGTATATTCTATGAGCATGGCCTGTCCGGTAAGCAAACTTTTTGGCCGGTAAGCAAAGTATAAACCATCTGCCACTGCAAAATGCCTTGTAAATTCTTTTAATAAAACCACCCGCCCAACCGGCCGGCATTTTGCTTAAAGCACCCGGTGTGCTATACTTATCTGGTACAGCAAGTCTCATTAATACTCAGTCGGGTGAAGCCCATGCAATTCGTCCCTCTTTATTTTGCTGACAAGTTAACTGTAATCAATCCGCAGGGTTTTGTGGCGGTGGTGACCCTCTGGTCGCAGCAAAGCTTTGTTTTGAAAAAAATGCGGGAAGCGGGCATTGATCTGGACCCGGCCACTTCTCCGGTAGCAGTGCTGGGAAACCTGTATGGGAACGGCCTCAAGCACCTGCTGCGCAACCTGCTCTACAATCCGCAGCTGACCCACCTTTTGATCTGCGGGCGGGACCGTTCGGGCTCCCGGCAGGAACTGGTAAATTTTTTTCAGTACGGTCTGGAGGACTACCGACACCTGGGCGTAGAGTTAAAGCGCATTACCGGTACCAACCGGGTGCTGGACGCCAGCCTCACGCCGGCCCACTTCACCCGGCCGCCGCACATCGCCTGTGCCGGCGACCTGCACACGCCGGAGTCGCTGCAGCAATTAAAATCCTTTTTTGCTTCCCTGCCTGCTCCGGACTGCCGGCCCGCCGTCACCGAAGCCGACCGCGTACTTGTACCCCTGCCCGATGTGCAGGTGGGCTATTACCCGTCCAACCCGCGGCAGCACACCATCGTGGCCCCCACCATGCTGCCGGCCTGGCAGGAACTCATTTTCCGCCTGGTGCGCTTCGGCCATCCGGTAGAGCTGCGCAAGGGGAAGCGCCAGGAACTGCAAAATGTAAAGGTAGTGGTAGAAAACCCCATCGTGGAAGATGCCCAACTGCTGGCCCGTTACGGTTTTTCCCGGGACAAATTTCTGGCCTACCAGCAAGAACTGCTGCAGGGCAGCCCGCCGGGCGATGATACTAGCTACACCTACGGCCACCGCCTGCGGGGCTACTTCGGCCTGGACGGACTGGAAGCGTGCATTAAGCGCCTGCGCCGCGACCGCCAGGACCGCCACTGCTACATCGCCCTGTGGGACACGGCCCGCGACATGGCCTCTCCCGGCGGACATCCCTGCCTGGTTTCGGTTTATTTTCGCTTTTATGACGAAAAGCTAACCCTGACGGCAGTCTTTCGCACCCACAACGCCCTGGACGGCTGGCCGGAAAATTTTTATGGTTTAATGGGAATTCGGGATTATGTCAGCCGGGCTGTGGGCGTGCCCGGCGGTGCCATCACGGTCTTCAGCCACTCCATCAGTATTGATCTCAACGAATACGACCGGGCCAAACGCATTGCCGGCAGCAAAGGCTTTGCCGTCAACCTGGACCCCAACGGTGAATTCCGGGTTACTGTAGACGGAGAGGAAATAGTGGTGCAGCACTGGCACGGCAGCCTCATGCTGCAGGAATATCGGGCCCGCCAGGCGGAAAAGCTGCAGCATATGCTCTACCGGGACGGCGCGCTATCCGACATCAACCACGCCCTGTATCTGGGACGCCAGCTGGGCCGAGCCGAGATGTGCATCAAGCTGGGATTGTCTTTTGAGGAATAGTTTTCAAATAAAATATCCGGAATTACCCCTTGACTTTTATATGGTCCGGTGCTAGAATTGTCTTTGCTGACAGGCGAGGAAACATCCCTGCAGCTCGTGGTGGGTGTAGCTCAGGTGGTTAGAGTACCAGATTGTGGCTCTGGGGGTCGTGGGTTCAAGTCCCATCACCCACCCCAGCACTGGGGCGTAGCCAAGCGGTAAGGCAGCGGGCTTTGGACCCGCCATGCGTTGGTTCGAATCCAGCCGCCCCAGCCAAATTTGCGGGCCATTAGCTCAGTCGGTAGAGCACCTGACTTTTAATCAGGGTGTCGGTGGTTCGAGTCCACCATGGCTCACCAGCAGCGAGGATGCTGATTAAGGCATCCTCGCTGTTTTTTTCTCTACGGCAGGGCGGCCCGGCACCATCGCCGCCCCCAACCGCCAGACAAAGGCCCATCCATCCCCCTGTCCGCAGGCGGCAATTTCTGTTATGATATAACCTAGAAAATGAGGTGAGAGAATGGCGGTTGTCAAAACATGCTGCCCGCTGGACTGTTTTGCCCACTGCGGCTTGCTGGCCACAGTGGAAAACGGCCGGGTGGTGGAGATCAAGGGCGACCCGGACCACCCCCTGACCCGGGGACTGGTCTGCAGCAAAGCCCGCAGGCACCTGACCCGCCTGTACAGCAAGCAGCGGCTACTCAGCCCCGTAAAGCGCACCCCGGACGGCTGGCAAGCCATCGACTGGCCGCAGGCCTACCGGGAGATCAGCTCCCGGCTGGAGGACATCCTTTCCCGCTATGGCCCGCAGAGCGTGTTGTACCATGCCGGAGGCGGCTCGGAGGGCCTGCTGCACCGGCTGGAAATGCGCTTCTTCCGCCTGCTGGGCGGCTGCAGTTTGCCCCGGGGCAGCCTGTGCTGGGGCAGCGGCTATCAGGCCCAGCTTTACGACTTCGGCGCTTTAAAAGCCCATGCCTGGCAGGACATACTGAACTCCCGGACGGTAATCCTCTGGGGCCGGGACCCGGCCAGCACCCACATTCATCTCCTGCCCTACCTAAAACAAGCCCGGGAGCAGGGAACTCGCATTGTGCATATCAACCCCATCCGTACCGCCAGCTACCGGAGCGGTGACCTGCGCATCGCCCCCCGCCCCGGAACCGATGGGGCCCTGGCACTGGGCCTGGCCCATATCATTCTGCAGGAGAAGCTGCACGACCAGCTTTATGTTAACCGGCACACGCACGGCTTCGACGCCTACCGGGAGCTGGTGGGCCAGTTTCCACCGGATCAAGTGGCCCGCATTTGCGGCATAGCAGCAGATGAAATCAGACAGCTGGCCCGGTTGTACGCTGCTCAGAAGCCAGCAACTATATTGCTGGGCTATGGTCTGCAGCGCTATGCCAACGGCGGACAGACCATCCGGGCCATCGACGCCCTGGCCGCTCTGACGGGGCAGATCGGTCTGCCGGGCGGCGGAGTGAATTATGCCAACCAGTACTGGAAAAACTTTTTTGCCGATATCACCTGTCCGGAAGCACCGGCCAGCATCCGCTATCTGCCCTGGCCGGTACTGGCACAGACCATGCTGGAGGCCGTCGACCCGCCGGTCAAAGCGGCCTTTATCACCCGTTCCAATCCCCTCACCCAGCTGCCGGACACACAGCTGGCCGGCAAAGCCTTTGCCGGACTGGAACTGCTGGTGGTCAACGATTTCTTCCTCACCGATACGGCCCGGCTGGCCCACTACGTGCTGCCCTGCACCACTTTTCTGGAAGAGGAGGACCTGTTCTGCTGCTCCTGGAACCCCTATCTGAACTACGCCCGCCCGGCCGTGTCACCGCTGGGTCAGTGCCAGCCGGACTGGCTGATTTTCAGCGAACTGGCGGCGCATATGCAGCTGGACAACTTTCCCCGGCGCTCCGCCCGGCAGTGGCTGGAGGAACTTTTGGAACCGGCCCGGCCCTACGGCTTTACCCTGAACAGGCTGGCCGAGAGTCCCCTGCGCCATCCTCTGGCCGAAGACGTACCCTGGGCCGACGGGCGGTTTGCCACGCCCAGCGGCCGGTTTGAGTTTTACAGTCAGGCGGCAGAGCAGGATGGGATTAACCCTGTGCCCGCTTTCCAACCCGCCGCCGAAAGCGCTGAGCAGCAGCCTGAACTGGCCCGGCTCTATCCCCTGCATTTGATCACCCCGCATCACCGGGATTTTCTGCACTCCCAGTTTTACAACCTGAGCAGCGGGGACAACCCGCCGGCAGAACCACCCGCCTTGTTCATCCACCCGCAGGCGGCAGCCGAACGGGGCCTTGCCCGGGATGACGCCGTGCTGGTACAATCGCCGCAGGGAAAAGTGGAGGCCAAAGCCTGCCTGACCGATCAAGTACGCCCCGATACGGTCTTCATGTATTCGGGCAACTGGCACCACCCCGGCGGTTGCGTCAACAACCTCACCTGTGCCCGCATTCCCGATATGGGGCTGGGCACTCCGCACTACGACTGCCGCTGCCAGGTCCGTAAACTGCCCAATGATTGAGACCGATTATCGGCCCCTGGAACCATCCAGCGGCCAGTTCATCCACAACCCAGGAAGAGGTGACCACAATGGCCAAAAAGTATCCCGCCCTGCAAGTGACCGATTTGAACAGTTTTCCCAAAAAACCCTGCCTGAACTACGGCGACCTGCACCGGGTGTTCAAGTACCTGGCCCCGGGCAAGAACGGCCTGGTAATAAAAATAAATGAGCAACCCGTCTTTGTGCTGGACGAAGCTGCCCATTACTACGTTTTTGTTAAAAACCCGGAAAAGTTCCCCCACCTGACTACGGTATACCTCTCTGCCCGGGAGATTCTGGGCGATCATTTAAGCGAAGCAGCAGCGGAAGCAGCCATGGAGGAACTCCAGTTTAAAGAAACAATCCTGAAGGAAGTGTAGCCGTACTAGCACTGGTGCGGGCGGTGGGATTTGAACCCACACGGGTGTACCCCACTGGATCCTAAGTCCAGCGCGTCTGCCATTCCGCCACGCCCGCTCAACAAGTAAATCATTTTCCCCGTCTAACGAATTACAAGCACATTATATTATATTACACTGTACTTTTACTTTGCAAGCAGATATTTGTTTTGTTTTGCGGCAGAACATAAAAGCCAGCCGGGATAACTGCCATCTCCGGCTGGCTTGATCATTCATCGCCGGTTATTTCCGGGGTGTAATAAAGGCATCGGCAATGCCCACAAATACACCCAGGGCATCTTCCGGTGTCAGCACAATTTTGCCTTCCATGATGGCCGAGGTAGGGTCGATCTTTCTGGAAGCAGCATCCAGCCAGATCTGGGCGGTGGTGATTACAGTAGCGGCAACATCCTTGCTTTCACCCCGGGTCCAGGTGATTTTGCCCTTGCAGATATGCACTACATACTTGCCGCCCTGCTCACCATTTAAAATAAACTGGGCTTTGACGTCGGCATCCTTGATTACATCGGCATTGTAAGGCAGTGTGTTCAAGTACTCCTCAAAGGGAGTTTGAGCAACCGGCTTTTCCTCAGCAGCCGGAGCAGCGGGTTGCTCCGCAGGTGTGGCCGGCTGGCCGGCAGCCACGGGCGGGTCAATGCTCACGGTAAAAGTGGCGGCATCCCAGCCCACTTTCGCCCCCAGGGCTTCGCTGACGAAACGCAGCGGCACCAGAGTGCGGTTGTTCACCTTTTTGGCTGGCACGTCCAGCACGACTTCCTGGCCGTTCTTGCTGGCCTTGTTGCTGCCAATGGTCAACTTGATCACAACATCATCTTTGGTTGCCGTCACGGTCTGGGTAGCTTCTTCCCAGTCCACCTTTGCCCCCAAGGCTTCAAAAATGGCCCGCAGAGGCACCAGGGTGCGGTCGTTTTCAATCATCGGGGGTACGTCGAATTTCATTTCCTGCCCGGCAAACTTGACCACCGGGATCTGCTGGTCCGCCGGCGACGCCAGCGCCACACCGCTGAGCATAACCAGCACAAGCACTGTTAGAGCAACCACCGCTAATCTCTTGTTCAAAACATCCAACCTCCCGTTTTCTAATGAATCAACTGGCAATGATATTGATTGATTTAACAAGATAAAGTATAAGATATTATTGCCCCTGGTATGGTTTGAAGTAGGTCTTCATGTCCTGCAAATCATCGGTGCTACCCTGGATGGTAAACTTTTTGGTCAGATAGGCAATCTTGCCGTTGACCTTGTCCGTAGCAATATCCACCCACAGCTGTTCACCTGTATTGATCACCAGAGTGGGAGCTGCTGGGGCTTCGCCCTTGCCCACAGTGCACTTGCCGTCCTTGATGATGGCGTAGTACTTGCCCTTGCTGCCGTCAGTCAGGTTAAACTGATATACGGCGGTTACACCCTTGGCTGCATCGGGCAGGAAGCGGGCCGGCATGCTGTAAATGTAGTCTTCAAAGGGAGTTTTGGCTGCTGCAGGCTGGGCCGCGGGCTGCTGGGCCGATGTCGCCGGCTTGGCTGCGGGCTGCTGGGTGGGAGCGGCCGGCTTGGCTGCAGGCTGCTGGGTACTGGGCGCCTGGGCTGGAGATGTCGCGGGTTGGCCAGGAGCTGCGCTCTGCCCGGTTGTTCCCTGACCGGCCGGTGCGGCAGCTTGCTGACCGGCCGCAGGCTGACCGGCGCTCTGTTCCTGTGCCGGCGCACTGTTCTGCGTAGCCGGTGGCGCAGAGGCATTATCCGCCGGCTGAGACGTACTGCTTTGCCCGGCTGTCTGTTCGCTGGCAGCAGTGCTCTTTTGCTCGGCAGACTGCTTGCTGCCGCCACAGCCCGCCAGGATGAGCACCAGCACCAAACCCACTGCCAGTACCATCAACCGGATGTTTTTTTTCACTTTCAAATCGACCTCCTTCATCAAGTTAACTGGTAGATTAAATCGAAAACCGAATGTATACCCTCACTTACACCTCCCCTCTCTATGGTAAAAATTAAAATATTCTGAAAAATAAAATCAATACACACGAAATCCAATATAGAGATAATTATTAATTTTGCTATAAATATACAATCTTATTTTTAAAAAATCAATATTATTATAATTTTTATAATATTTTGCGCAATCATCATGTGTCCTAAATCGAGTCACCAGCCAGCAATCGCCCCAGCGATCGCCATTGCTAAAACAAAAAAACCTCCCCTGCTCCAGGAGAGGCGATTATGGCGTCTACTAAAGTCATTTTCCATATTTATGGACTGAGCAGTTCCTCCACCCTGCTGATCAGCACGGCCATCTCAGCCCGGGTGAGTTTGCGGGCCGGGCCAAACTCCCCCTTTTCGTTGCCCCGCATCAAACCCAGTTCCCACACCTTCAAAACATACGGCCGGGCCCCCGGACTGACCAGGGCCAGATCCACCGGCGCGGTCGGCGCAGCCATGCCCACCATCACAAAACCCATTTTTCTTTGTACAGCCCGGGCCAGGCAGATAGCTACTTCCTCACGCAGTATTGGATCATTGGGCCGAAAGCCCTGGGCATCGCCCTGAAATATCCCCACCCGGGTAGCCAGCCATACGTCGCGGGCATACCAATCTTCCGGCATGACATCTTGAAAATAGCGGCGCACCGCGGACAGGTCGGCAACCTGCAGCCCAGGATCACGATCCAGCTGCCACAAGCGCACCGTGATGGCCGCAAACTGGGCCCGGGTCAGCGACCGGGAGGGACGGAATGTGCCGTTACCATACCCCTTGATATATCCTTTGGCTGCCGCCCGGCAAATGTATTCTGCCGCCCAGTGCCCATCAATATCACTGAAGCAGGGAGCGTCATGCGCCGCACTGGCAGCAGCATAGCTCGTTCCGGTACCAGCAGAAGCACATGCAGCCAACAATATGACCGTAAATAATAATGTCAGACCCCAGCGCAAAGAACCTCCCACCTTCCAGGCATTACCTTGCTTTTCCTTATTAAAAGACGGCATGAATATTCCCCGTGTTCCCGGTGCACCAATCAAATCTCCCTTGTAAATTATACCAGCGGCGGACAGCCTGTCGGACGCAAAGCAAAGTTAGTACCGGTAAATTTATCATATTTGCCGGCACAAGAAGATATTTAATCCTTGAGAAACATAATCGACAGCCGTGTTAATAAAACAGCAATTATCACCTTTGCTACCGTAAACCATCTTGCACTACAATTTGGGTAGTGATTGTTATTTCTATCACATATTTAGGTGACTCAGCTTACACCCCATTCATATACATGCCTCTCCTAATCCCCCGCCCCCTTGCATTAAGGGGTGTTTTTTTGTTTAAAATGTGGTTTAATTTTGTAATAAAACCAGGAAAGATGAGGATGAAAATAATGCCGGACAATCTTTTTTCCAACCTGTATGCCTTTGGCGACCATTATCCCCGGTTGGAGCATCCCGTGTATATCGCCCCGGGAGCCCGGATTATTGGACGGGTCACCCTGGGTAAAGGCGCCAGCATCTGGTACAATACCGTAGTGCGCGCCGATGTGGACACGGTAACCATCGGCAGCAAGGCCAACATTCAGGACAACTGCACCCTGCATGAGGATCCCGGTTTTCCGCTGGTCATCGGCGAAAAGGTGTCGGTGGGGCACGGCGCCGTTTTGCACGGCTGCACCATTCACGACCTGGCCCTGATCGGCATGGGCGCTGTTGTGCTCAACGGCGCCGTGGTCGGACGGGGTGCCGTGCTGGCCGCCGGCAGTGTCCTGCCACCGGGCAAGCAAATACCGGACGGCCACATGGCCATGGGCTCGCCGGCCAGAGTGGTACGGGCCCTCTCGGCGGAGGAGCAGCTCTTTTTTCAGCAGATGGCCCTGCGCTATTACCAGCGGGCCATGTTCTGCTTGGGACTAACAGACTATCCGGAGTACTAGATTCCCAGCACGGCTACTTCATCCCGGTCCAGTGCGCGGCGAATGCTTTCCATCTGCCGGCGCAGGACTACATCCTGCCCGGCCGCCCTTTCAATCTGGCGCAGCAGGTCGATGGTGCGGCGCAACAATGAAAAAACATCTCCCTCCTGCAGGCTGGTCACAGCCAGCAGGTTCTCGAAGCTGGCCCCTTCGCACCAGGCCGCCGCCAGAGCCGCCGGCAGGGGCGACCAGACCCGGAAATGTTCGGGCACACCCATCTGGCGCAGCTCCTCAACGAGCGCTGCCACCGGACTCAAATCATAGGCACAGGGAGCAGTAGTTTCATCCCGCCCGGGAATATAGTCCACCCCGGCCAGCACGGCAGCCACAAAGGCGGGGTCCTGATCCCGGATGATCCCGTTAAAGACCAGTTCGGTAACCAGAATTTCCTGCACATGCAGGTGCAGGGCAAAAAGTCCGCGGGGTAGAAGTTGCCGGCCATCGACATAATCCAGCGCCTCCAGCAGGTCCCAGACCCGGTTGAACTCCACTTCGTAATCCCGGGCATGCCGTTCCAGAGCCCGCAGCCTTCTGCTGAGCCGGGAACGCTTATCCTGCAGTACTGTCTGCTGCTGGCTGGCCTCCACACACAGGCGGTAGTTACAATCCCTCTGCCTGGCCTTCAGGATGTGGCGAATTTCTTCCCGCCGCTCCTTGCTGCCCGGCCGGCGGCGTTTGCGACTGCGGCTGAGGCTCTGCAGCTCTTTTTTTAGTTTCAGCCTGAGCAGCTGACAGGCCGGAGTATATATTTCCTGACAAAAATGCTGTCCAATACCGGCCAGTTTCTGCTCCACCACCGCCAGCTCCTGGCGCAGCTGCCGTTCCTCCCGCCTTTTCTGATAGTTGGAAAGGTTTTGTTCCAGATAGCGATTGATTTCTTCATCGGTCTTCCAGTAGATCAGGCTGAGCACGGTGTTGGGCGAGATCATCAGACGGCCGTACACCGGCTCCACCTGTTTTTCCGAATAGAAACCGGTTTGTTCAATATATTTCTGATCCATGCGGATATATACGCGGCCCACCGCATCATAGCCCCGCCGGCCGGCCCGGCCGGCCATCTGGAAAAATTCCCGGTTCAGCAGCGAGCGAAATTCCCGGCCGTCCCATTTGCGGCAGGTATCGAAGACCGTACTGGCCGCCGGAAAATTCACCCCTACCGCAAAGGTCTCGGTACAGAACAGCACATAGATCAAGCGCTGCTCGTAAAGCCGCTCCACCAGATCTTTCAATGCGGGAGCCAGACCGGCGTGGTGATAGGCGATGCCCTGCTGCAGCAAAAGGCGCAGGTTGGCCCGCCGCGGACCGAACAGTCCTGGATTCTTTTCCTCCGCTCCGATGATTAATTCGTTAACGCGGCGCTTCTCCCCTGCTGTCAGAAAATCCCACTCCCGCCCCAGCTCCTCCGCCAGCAGTTCGGTCTTGGCCCGCCCGAAGGTGAAGTACAGGGCGGGCAGGTGTTCTTCTATAGCCTGCACTACTTCCACACAGCTGGGGCTTGATCCCAAATTGGCCATTACCCGATCAACCTTTCATCAGTGTAAAATACAAGCCGGTTCAGGCAAAGACATCTTCTTCGTCCGCCCAGAAGCGGTGGCGGCGCAGTTCCAGCTGCCTCTCGATATACTCCCTGGCCTCCCGCTCTTTCAACACGGCGGCTTCCGGTGTGATCCAGTGCAGTTTGAGCGGTACGGCCCGCCGCCGTTCCTCAATCACCACCACCGGCTCATTGCGCACCTGGGAAATCCAGGCCGCGATCTCATCAATATTGGGTACAGTAGCCGAAAGGCCCAGGATTTTAATGTGAGCGGGTGCGAATATAATGCTCTCCTCCCAGGCGGTGCCCCTCTCCAGATCATCCAGATAATGAATCTCATCGAAAATAACGTGCGTAAAATTATCCAGCATATAAGGGTTGGCAAAACACCAGTTGCGAAAAATTTCGGTGGTCATCACCAGGAGGAGCCCCTGCTCGTTGATCGAAACATCACCCGTAATCAGACCCACCTTTTCCCCACCGAACAATTGGGCAAAATCGCGATATTTCTGGTTGGAAAGGGCCTTGATGGGCGATGTGTACACCGCGCCCTTGCCTTCGGCAATCACCTTTTCCAGCAGTTTTTCGGCAATCAGGGTCTTGCCCGTACCGGTAGGTGCCGCCACCAGCACACTGCGCCCGGCCAGTAGAGCATCAATGGCCTGCTCCTGAAAAGGATCCAGAGCCAGCGGTCCGCCTGAAGCCACTTCCCGGGTCAGCTGTTTTTTAGGTCGCCTTTTGGTTTTTTTGCGCAACAATCTCCTGAAGGCCCCTTTCAATTTTCTGTTTTTTTAATTATACACCAATCCGGGATGGAAAATCCGGTAAACTTACCCCGGCACTGCAGTCCGGGTAAAAATTTTCCGCCGGTGCTTTAGAAATTCATGTAGCGGGTATATAATGTTAGATAAGCCATGCGGACTTCTTTAAAGGAGGGTGCCTGCCTTGAACTCAAAACCAGACCAGGATTACCGCTTTAATTTTGCAGAGGGCAATCGCATCATCAGTATGGAAATCAAATGCTGTGGGCAACATATTGGTGAGCTGCGCTTCCGGGATGGGGAAAGCTGTACCTGCCCGGTCTGCCGCAGTCAGCACAAGCTGCGCATGGATTACAATCACTTCCACGTCAGCAAAGTGAACAACTCTTGAGCTCACAGGGAGGGATACTAGTTGCCTGCCAGGTTGGAGCAAGGGGCAAAATTAAAGCGACCTGGTCGCAAGTCAAAGCAATACCGCCTAAAAAGCCGTGCCCGATTTATTAACACGTAAAGTACATTTATACAACCACCCATACCTCAAAACCGAACAACCAGTAATATTCCTTGCCCCGGCCCGACCGCCGGGGCTTTTCATCTATTTGAGCACCTGCCGCAGCAGGCGCAGGTGGTTGCCGCCCAGTATCTTCTCCACATCACTTTCACTGAAACCGCGTCCCAGCAACCCCTCGGTCAAAACGGGCAAACCGGTCACATCCTCCAGGCCGGGCAGTACAGCGTCAATACCATCAAAATCCGAACCCAGGCCCAGGCAGTCCACCCCACCGGTGGAAGCAATGTGCACGGCGTGGTCCAGCAAGCGCTCCAAATCCGGCATTGCGCTGTGCACAAAGGGTGGATAAAAGCACAGGCCTACCACCCCACCCGCCGCTGCCAGGGCCCGGATCTGGCCGTCATTCAGATTGCGGGGGTGGTCGCAGACTGCCCGGCAATTGGCATGGGAAACCAGGATGGGCTGGCTGGATACCTCCAACGCCTGCCAAAAACCGGCCTCCGAGATATGTGCCAGATCCACCAGCATGCCCAGGCGGTTCATTTCCTGCACCACCTGCACACCAAAGTTGGTCAATCCGCCTCCGGTCCGGGATTCCAGCACACCGTCGGCCAGCCGGTTGCGGTAATTCCAGGTCAGGGTGATGCTGCGCACTCCCAGGCGGTAAAGCTGGCGCAGCACGGCCAGGCTGTCCTCCAGACATTCGCCCCCCTCGACAGTCAGCAATCCCCCCACCTCTTTTCCGGCCAGAACCCGATCCAAATCCGACCGGCTGCAGATCAGCCGCAAAGTACCGGCATTTTCCTGCAATTCCTGCTCAAACCGGTCGATCAGTTCCAGCAACCGCTGCAGCGGGCGAGCATAATACTGCGGCTCGATAAAGGCGGCAAAATACTGCACCTTGACATTGGCGGCCACCAGGCGCGGTAAATCCACATGTCCCCGCTGGCTGGCCACCCCCAGACGGCGCTCCTGGGACTGTAGAGCGGTCAGCGTATCACAGTGACTGTCAACAATCAGCGCCCGGCTGTGCAGCCGGCAAGCCCTTTCCGATATTTCCGGATGTATTTTCTTAACCTCACCGGGCATATCCATCGTCTCCACAGCGTATTTTGGCGGCAGACAACTCTCCCCACATCCAATATCCAGCACCCGGCAACTGAAAAAAGCCCGCTCATTCAGCTGGCTGAACTGGCGGGCTCCTGACACCACACTTATTTCTCCGATTACCCCGGGGCCTTTAACGCGGTTCTACAATCAGCTTGATCGCAGTTCTTTCTTCGCCATCAATTATAATATCGGTGAAGGCAGGAATGCAAATCAGATCAACACCACTGGGCGCTACAAACCCTCGGGCAATCGCTACCGCTTTTACTGCCTGGTTGAGCGCTCCGGCTCCGATGGCCTGTATTTCCGCACAGCCCCTCTCGCGCAGCACACCGGCCAGAGCTCCTGCTACAGAATTTGGATTGGATTTTGCTGAAACTTTTAATACCTCCATCATCTAGGACCTCCTTCTACTGGTAAAGACATGGACAGCCTGGGCAGTTATTGTATTTTCATTTATATTCGCTAAGATTGCAAAAATTCCTGTTATTCATAATGAAATAAATTTCCATTACTCAAAATTTTGCACCCTCTGGATAGAGCGGGCCCGCCCGGTGTTTTCATCAATGTCCAGAATCACGGCATTGAGCTGATATGGTCCGGTGGCCACCTCGAAACGCCGGGGTATTCCAGTCAAAAACTTCTCCAGCACGGCTTCTTTCTCCACACCAATAATTGAGTCCACCGGCCCGGTCATGCCCACATCGGTGATATAGGCGGTACCGCCGGGCAGGATGTGCTCGTCGGCGGTCTGCACATGAGTATGGGTGCCGCAAACCGCGCTGACCCGGCCATCCAAATACCAGCCCATGGCTATCTTTTCCGAAGAAGCCTCGGCATGGAAATCCAGCAAAATCACTCTTACTTCCGGTGCCAGTGCCGCCAGCAATTCGTCCGCCTTGCGGAACGGGCAGTCCAGTGCCTCCATGAAGACCCGCCCGGCCAGATTTAGCACCGCCACCGGCACCCCGCTGCGGGTTTTGAGTACCTGCAGACCATGACCCGGCACCCCGGGAGGATAATTGGCCGGACGCACAATGCGCTCCTCCCGGGCCAGCAGTGTCAGGGCCTCCTTCTGCTGCCAGACATGATTGCCCATAGTGATGATATCGGCACCGGCTGCCAGGATCTCCCGGGCGATCTCGCGGGTAATTCCCTTGCCGCCGGCCGCGTTCTCACCGTTTACCACGGTCAGGTCTATTTGCTGACTGCGCACCAGGTCGGGCACATTCTCTTTAATCGCCTTGCGGCCCGGCCGTCCCACCACATCGCCCACCATCAAAATGCGCAAAACTCCCGCCGCCTCCTGCTATTTATTTATTAAAAACCAGCACCCGTCCTTCCTCACGAAAGGCAAACAGCGCGCGCTGTCCCCGCTCAACCCGCATATTGTCCAGCAGGTAATCGATGATCTCTTCCTGTATCAGCAAATCCTCCTCAAAGAGTGGTGCTTCTCCGTCCAGCACCAGGTGTTCGGACAGACTATCCCGCACCAGTTCCACAATCAGGGCTATTTCTTCCCGCCGCAGTGTCTGCACATCGCGGTACACTTCCAGCATGGCCAGCCCCTCAGCCTCGTTGTACTCCAGGCGGCTGACCAGCGGCTGGTATCCTTCCAGGCGGTGCAATACAGCGATGCTCTCCAGAAGCAGTTTTTGAAAATCATCCCGCACCGCACCGGGCAGGGAATGCCGGAAGATAAAGTTAAATCTCAATATCTGGCTGCCGGCCTCATAATCGATGGTAGCCACCTCGGGATAGCGAACCAGAATGGAGATCAAAAGCCCCACACCGTCGGCCGCACTCTCCTGCCCCACCACACTTCTTCGCTCTTTACTATCATTCATCAGCATGCTCCGCCCCCTTTCTGATTCGCCACCACCTTTTGATCTTCGGCCTCCAGGCGGTTATTCCTGCCTGACCGGAGCAGGCCGGGCACAAGAAACTTATCCCAAGGAAAAGCGGCCTTGTACAAGGCCGCTCCTAAAGACATCACCGGGCATAATCCACTACTCTGGTTTCACGAATGATGGTCACTTTAATCTGCCCCGGATAGTCCAGCTCGTTCTCGATTTTCTTGGCAATCTCCCGCACCAGGCGCACAGCCCCCAGGTCGTCCACCCGTTCGGGCTTGACCATAATACGGATCTCCCTTCCGGCCTGAATGGCGTAGCATTTTTCCACACCATCAAACGAACCGGCAATTTCCTCCAATTTCTGCAGGCGTTTGATGTAGTTCTCCAGAGTCTCCCTTCTGGCACCCGGACGGGCGGCTGAAATGGCATCCGCCGCCTGCACCAGCACCGCCACCACGGTCCGGGGCTCCTCGTCGCCGTGGTGCGCCGCGATAGCGTGCAGAACCTCGCTGTTTTCTCTGTATTTCTTGGCCAGCTCCACACCAATGGAAACGTGCGGCCCCTCCACTTCGTGATCCACCGCCTTGCCGATATCGTGCAGCAAACCGGCCCGTTTGGCCAGCTGCACATCGGCACCCAGTTCGGCGGCCATCAGGGCGGCCAGATGTGCTACTTCAATGGAATGCTTGAGCACATTTTGCCCGTAGCTGGTGCGGAACTTCAGGCGGCCCAGCAAGGTAACCAGTTCGGGATGCAGACCGTGCAACCCGGTTTCAAACAGGGCCTGTTCACCGGCTTCCCGGATCTGCACCTCCACTTCGCGGGTGGCTTTTTCCACCATTTCCTCAATCCGGGCCGGGTGGATGCGTCCATCCACAATGAGCTTTTCCAGGGCAATCCTGGCCACTTCCCGCCGGATGGGATCAAAGCCGGAGAGAATTACCGCCTCGGGCGTATCGTCAATAATCAGATCGATGCCGGTCAGCGTCTCAAAGGCGCGAATGTTGCGGCCCTCCCGGCCGATAATCCGGCCCTTCATCTCATCACTGGGCAGCGGGATTACGGCCACGGTGGTTTCCGCTACATGGTCGGCCGCACAGCGCTGAATGGCCAGCGAAACAATTTCCCGGGCCCGCCGGTCGGCCTCTTCCCGCGCTTTGTCCTCCACCTCTTTGATCAGCTTGGCTGCTTCATGCTGAATCTCTTTTTCCACATCGGCCAGTAAAATCTGCCTGGCCTGCTCGCTGGTAAGCCCGGAAATTCTTTCTAGCTCACTGAGCTGCTGCCTGTAAACCTCGCTCAGATCATTTTTGATCTTTTCAATCTCGTTTTCCCTGCGGCTTAAGCTTTCTTCCTTTTTCTCAATGGCTTCGGTCTTGCGGTCCAGGGTTTCCTCCTTCTGCACCAGCCGGCGTTCCAGCCGCTGCAGTTCGGCACGCCGCTCCTTGTTCTCCCGCTCTACCTCGTTGCGAAATTTAATAATTTCCTCTTTGGCTTCCAGAACTATTTCCCGTTTCCTGGCTTCGGCCACCTTGTTGGCCTCGTCCACAATCCGGCGGGCCTGTTCCTCCGCCGAGGCAATTTTGGCTTCTGCCAGCGATTTACGTACAAAGTAGCCGGCGACAAAAGCTACTGCCGCAGCTACCAGCGCAAACAGTATTGTGTAAAGTGACGGCAAGTTATTTTTTCACCTCCTGGTAAATATTTAAGATTTAAAAGTCATAAAAAAATACCGAGGTATTTCTCGGCAGAAAAAGGAATCGGCACTACTTTGCCCACTTGTCCTGTTCATAAGCGCGCGGGAGAAAAGTCATCTCCAGCAGGCAAGACTAGCCCCGCCTCCGTATGGATGCGGGAACGGGGCCTTCACGCGGGGATATATGCAGTTCGCGTATATATAGTAACCCGCTTTAACAGCGTAAAGTAGCGCTCAATTCTATTTTCTCCCAGATTGTATTGTACATACTTTTGTTCACCCTGTCAAGCGCCAGCATTTGTCCGTAGTGACAATGAGCTGCTTAAACCGGCAAATTTTGAAGGCCGGAGCGTCATGCAAAGACAGCACCGGCCCCATCGACACCTGCTGCTATTCCGGTAAATGGCCATCCGGATCTGGTGCACTGATCAGGGCGGGGTTGGCCAGCAATTTTTCCCGCACTAGCTGTTCCAGTTCCTGCAACACGGCAGGATGTTCGCGCAAAAACTCCTTGGCGTTCTCCCGCCCCTGCCCCAGGCGGTCCCCCTTGTAAGAGTACCAGGCCCCACTTTTACCGGCAATACCCAGTTCCACCGCCATATCCAGAATATTGCCCTCCCGGGATATCCCTGTCCCGTACATGATATCAAATTCGGCCTGTTTAAACGGTGGGGCGACCTTGTTCTTCACCACTTTCACCCTGGTGCGGTTGCCCACAATCTCCGAACCCTGCTTGATGGACTCCACCTTGCGCACGTCCAGACGCACCGAAGCGTAGAACTTGAGCGCCCGACCGCCCGGGGTGGTTTCCGAGTTGCCATAGCTTACACCCAGCTTTTCTCTCAACTGGTTGATGAAAATAACCACGGTGCGCGACCGGCTGGTAATATGGGTCAAGCGGCGCATGGCCTGGGACATCATGCGGGCCTGCAGGCCCATGTGGGCATCGCCAATATCGCCTTCCAGTTCCATGCGGGGTATCAGCGCGGCCACCGAGTCCACCACCACCACATCAATGGCTCCGCTGCGCACCAGGTGCTCGCAGATGTCCAGCGCCTGCTCCCCCGATTCGGGCTGGGAAACATAGAGACTTTCAATATCTACACCGATCTGGCGGGCATAAGCGGGGTCCAGGGCGTGCTCAGCATCAATGAATGCCGCCAGCCCACCCCGCTTCTGCGCTTCCGCAATGACATGCAGGGCCACGGTGGTTTTACCAGAAGATTCCGGGCCGAAGATTTCCACCACCCGCCCGCAGGGCAGACCGCCAATCCCCAGAGCAATGTCCAGCGACAGCGCACCGGTGGGAATGGCTTCTACATTCAGCCGGGTGGTATCACCCAGGCGCATGACCGCCCCCTTGCCGTGGACCTTTTCAATATTCTGCAGAGTTGCCTCCAGCACTTTCAGTTTTTCTGAAGACATCTTCCCGCCCTCCGTCCTGATGGGTATTTTATCTGCCTCTGGCCGGTTCCACACTGATCCGCCTGCCCTTGACGTTGCGCTTGTCCATATAGGTCAGTACACAGTTGGCCCATTCCTGGTCCACTTCCACAAAAGTAAACTTCTCGTAAATATCAATGTCCCCGATCAGATTGGCCGGGATACCCGTCTCGTCGGTCAATATCTTCACCAGTTCCGGCGGTCTCAAGCCATCCCGGCGGCCTACGGTCATAAACAGGCGCACCATACCGGGTTTGGCCCCTGTGTTGCCAAAATCATGGGAGTCGGTCTCCTCCTCCGCCGGGCCCAAACCCATTTTCAACGCCGCAGCCGCCACATCTACCGGATCGTATTCATCCAGCAGCGGATCCACGATGGCCCGGTAGTAGGCCAGCTTGCCTTCACCAATCAGGTGGCGCAACTTTTCCTGGATGCCTTCTTTCTGCCTTTCGCTGATGTCGGCCAGATCGGGCAGTTTCTCCCGGCGAATCCGGGTGCGGGCAATTTTTTCAATCAGACGCAGCTGGCGATAATCCCGGGGTGAAACCAGGGTTATCGCCACACCTTCCCGCCCGGCCCGGCCGGTGCGCCCAATGCGGTGCACATAAAACTCCACATCCTGAGGCAGGTCGTAGTTGATCACATGGCTGACATTTTCAATATCCAGTCCCCGGGCGGCCACATCGGTAGCCACCAGCAGTTCCACCTGCCCGGCCTTGAACTGGCGCAGGACATGATTGCGCTGGTGCTGGCTCAAATCGCCGTGCAGACCGGCCACCTGGTAGGCCCGGGCGGCCAGGCTGGCCACCAGCTCGTCCACTCCCCGCTTGGTGCGACAGAAAATGATGGCCCGGCTGATGGTCTGGCTGTCCAGAATGCGGCAGAGAGCTTCCAGCTTGAGGTTTTCCCTGGTCTCGTAGTAGATCTGGTCAATCTGCGGTACGGTTATATTCTCCCGGCTGACGGTAACAAACTCGGGCTCGCGCAGATAGCGGCGGGCCAGTTGCATCACCTCGCCGGGCATGGTGGCCGAAAAAAGCAGCGTTTGCCTGTCGGCAGGGGTCTTTTGCAGAATGGCTTCCACGTCTTCAATAAACCCCATGTCCAGCATTTCGTCGGCTTCGTCCAGCACTACCATACGTACCCCGTCCAGGCGCAGCGTCTGGCGGCCGATATGATCCAGCAGGCGGCCGGGTGTGCCGATCACCACGTTCACACCCTGGCGCAGGGCCCGAATCTGCCGGTCAATGGACTGCCCGCCGTACACGGGCAGGGTGCGAATGCGCCGGTAGCAGCCCAGGCGGGAAATTTCTTCCGCCACCTGAATGGCCAGCTCCCGGGTGGGGGTGACCACCAGGGCCTGCACTCCCCGCCGGGGATCCACCATTTCCACGATGGGTATACCAAAAGCCGCCGTCTTGCCCGTGCCGGTCTGGGCCTGGCCAATGATATCCCGACCCTGCAACACCCAGGGGATGGCCTGCATCTGAATGGGGGTAGGTTCTTCAAAACCCATGGCGGCCAGGGCCTGTCCCACCCGGCGGCTGACGGTCAACTCTCCAAATTGTACTGTATCTTTAACTGCGGTCATCAATCCATTCCTTTCTGTATGATTTAAAGCTTCAGCCTGAATTAAGCGGATGTGCCTTGCCTTAAGCGAGTCCGTCTACAGCACTCAGGATCGGCGCACCGGCTTATCCAGTGCCGGTGCGGGAGATAGCAGCCCCTTAGCCGCCAGATAAGCCTTGAGCATATCCAGCGCGGCGGCTACCGCCTGGTGGCGCACCTGCTCCCGGTCACCGGAGAAATTATGGAGGCGACAGAGCGTATCCGCAGCAGTGCTCAGCGCAATGTACACCGTGCCCACCGGCTTTTCCCGGCTGCCCCCGTCCGGCCCGGCAATGCCGGTAATGCCCAGGCCCAGCGTGGCAGCCAGGCGCTCCCGGACTCCTCCAGCCATGGCCACGGCCACCTGCGGGCTGACAGCACCGAAGGCTGCCAGGTCCTGTTCCGGCACGCCCAGCAAATCTGCCTTCACCTGGTTGTGATAGGCTACCACCCCACCGCGGAAGTAACGGGAGCTACCGGACAGCGAGGTGATCAATCCAGCCAGCAGGCCTCCGGTACAGGACTCGGCCACAGCCAGAGTCAGGCTGTGCCGGCACATGGCTTCCTGGATGCCGTTTAGCCCGGTCCGCAGTTCCGGCAACCGCCCCACCTCCAACCAGTGTTATTACAATTATTTCGCCTTTTCACCAATAAATACCTGCCGGCAAAAAAATAAAAAGAAAACAGGCCGTAGCCTGCCTTCATTATACTTAAACACACCGTAGCGCAAATGTCAAGCCGCCTGCTGCAGAATACCTCTCAGATATTCACCGCTGATCCTCTCCTGCTCCACCAGGATGGCCGCTACTGATTGCACCACACCGGCATATCTTTCTATCAGCAGGCGCAAACGCTGCTCCTGACGGCCCAGAATCTGGCTCAGTGTACTGTGCAGGATTTCCACCGGTAGGGATTCTATTTCCACCACACCCAGTTCGGACATGCCGGCCTGGACAATCTGCCGGGCCAGAGCAGTAGCCTGTTTGAGATCGTTGCCCGCACCGGTACTGCGGCTGCCCAGCAGCACTTCCTCGGCAACCAGTCCGCCCAGCATGACCGCGATCTGATTTTCCATGTGTTCCCTGGTATACAGGTAGGTATCGTCCTGCGGTGCCTGGCGCATATATCCCAGTGCCATTCCCCGCGGTGTAATGGTGAGCGAAGAAACCGAGCCGGGATGGCACAGTTCGCTGACCAGGGCATGGCCGGCTTCATGCACCGCCACCCGGTACATTTCCTGCCGGGAGGGACGCCGGTCCAACACTTCGCCCAGCATAACCTTGTCCACCGCTTCGTGAAAATGGCGATGATGGATTTGCGCTTCGCCCTCGCGCATGGCTAAAATGGCCGCTTCGTTGGCCAGACTCTCCAGGTGGGCACCGCTGAAGCCAAAGGTTTCCCGGGCAATTTGCTCCAGATCCACATCCCCGGCCAGCGGTTTGTTGCGGGTGTGCAGGCGCAGTATTTCCAGGCGCCCCTGCCGGTCGGGCAGTTCCACCCGCACCTGCCGGTCAAAACGGCCCGGACGCAAAAGCGCGGGATCCAGCATGTCCACCCGGTTGGTAGCTCCCACTACCAGCACCCTGACTTTATCGGTGGATTTGATACCATCCATTTCTACCAGCAGCTGGTTCAGCGTCTGGTCATATTCCAAATGACTGGTTGTTTGACCCCTCCGGCCGCCCAGTATTTCAATTTCATCCAAAAACACCAGGGCATACTGTTTGCCCGCCCGCCGGGCCATCTCCCGGGCTCCGGCAAACAGCTTGCGCACGCGCTGTGCTCCCACCCCGGCATACATCTCTACAAATTCGGAACCACTGGCCGCCAGAAACACCGAATCAATGTAGGCGGCAGCAGCCCGGGCCAGCATGGTCTTGCCCGTACCCGGCGGTCCGGTAAACAGAATGCCCTTGAGCGGCCGGATGCCCAGATCCCTCACCCGGTCATACTCTTTGATAAAATCCAGTGCTTCTTTCAGTTCGCGAATCGCCGCCGCCTGTCCCCCGATATCGGCGAAGGTAATCTTTTGCCCGGTCACTGCGGGAGCCAGATCCATGTTTTTCAGAAGCGGCCCGCGGCTGCGCACGGCATAATAAAGGCCGCCGCTCAAAACAGCCAGGAACAGGAGAGGGGCCAGGTCCACTCCGCTGAGGGCCAGGAACACTAGCAGCGCCACTCCCAACCCCAGCCCGACTTCTCTGCTCAACATCTTTACACCCCTTCCCCATCGGACAGCTTGGCCTTCAGGCCAATATTATAGCATACCAACCGGCGCAATACTGCAGGAAAATTGCTGCAGGTCAAGAACTACTTACTAAAGAGCAAGAATATTGCGCCAACAGACAAGCACCGGGAGGCTGGTAATATCCATGGTGGCCAGGCAGGACTTCTTCAGCAAATGGCTGGAAATAATTAAAAAATCAACATCCCAGCAGCAGTATAAAAGGGAATTTGTCGAGATCTGGGTGAACCAGCTCAACAATTGCCCCACGCACAGCACCATCACCCCGGTGTGGTTGCTGGCCATACTGGAGCATGCGGGACGAACCGCCAGCATACCCGGACACAACGAAATAACCATCCCCATTACCTCCCTGGCCCAGAATGTGATCAAATATTACTGGAATTCAGCCATATATTTTAATTTGCGTCAGGGCAGCCCCATTGCCCCGCTGCAAAGCATCCTCCAGCCCATCGAACAACTGGCCGGGCGCTACCAGCAGGGAGGAAAGCCGCCGGTCATGTTCCACCAGTCCGGACTGCCC
Organism: Desulfurispora sp.; assembly: GCF_052744395.1. Taxonomy (NCBI): domain Bacteria; kingdom Bacillati; phylum Bacillota; class Clostridia; order Eubacteriales; family Desulfurisporaceae; genus Desulfurispora; species Desulfurispora sp. The sequence continues at coordinate 43,412 of NZ_JBRAJI010000016.1, forward strand.
GAAAAATTCCTGGCACTTTATCTAAAATGCCAGGATGAAGTGAGCCGTTTTTTACAATCCCATATTGCCCCGCAGTGGGCACCAATTTTTTACACCATGTCCGAGCAGGATGAAATGCTCCACATCCCGCTGCTCAACATCCTGGCCCTGCAGGAAAACATGAATTTTTGCCTGGCCGCCTGCCACTGGCGCTGGGCGGCCATCCTGGAAAAATACAACCTGGCTCCCCGTCTGCTGCGCAAAACCATGCTGAGCTACCAGGGAACCGGACCGGAGCATGCCGGCAAGCACCTGCTGCGCTACCTGGAGCTGGAAAACCCGTCCCGCAACTGTTTTTTCTGCGGCCAGACCGTCACGGAAACACCGGGACTGGCACACGTGCTGCCCTGGCGATACCTCTGCACGGAGGAAATCTGGAATATGGTCCTGGCACACCAAAATTGCCACTCGGCCCGCAGCGAGCTGCCCGTGGAAATAGAAGTCGCCCGGCTGGAAAAGCGCAACCGCCGCCTGCTCCTGGCCCTGGACAACCTCACGCACAACGACCAGCAGGCAGCCCGTTTGAAACAGGTGGTCCAGGAGGGACTGCTGCGCAAATACTTCCAGGCCTGCCAGCAGCAGCTATCATAAAGAAAAAGCCGGGAGTTTTTCCCGGCTCAGCACCTGCACAAAACTTTCAGGCCACAATCTCCTCTTCCTCTTCCTCCGGCCGGGCGACAGGCATCTCTATAGCCCCGGCCACCAGCTCGGCCACATCCAGCACGGCCACATGCTCAATCTCCTGCATTTTCAAGCCGTCCTCCAGCATGGTCAAACAGAACGGACAGTTCACGCCTAGCGCATCGGGATTGGTCTTGAGCAACTGCTCGGTACGCATCCTGTTAATCCGCTCTCCCTGCCGCTCCTCCAGCCACATGCGCCCGCCCCCGGCCCCGCAGCAAAAGCTGAAGGATTTGTTGCGTTCCGCTTCCAGCAGCTTTAGCCCCGGAATCTGCTCCAGCACCCGGCGGGGCGCGGCAAACTCTCGGTTGTAGCGGCCCAGATAGCAGGAGTCATGATAGGCCAGCTGCACCGGCGGTACATCGGGCTTGAACTTCAGCTTACCCTCCTCAATCAGCGCGGCAATGAGCTGGGTATGATGCAGTACGTTAAAACGAGCCCCCAGCTGGGGATACTCGCTTTTCAGCGTGTTCAAGCAGTGTGGACAATGGGTGACAATGTTCTTCACGCCATAATTCTGCAGCACTTCGATGTTCTCCTGCGCCAGGGACTGATACAGGTACTCGTTGCCCAGACGGCGGATGCTATCCCCGCAGCACTTTTCCTCCGCTCCCAGAATAGCTATTTTCAGACCGGCGGCCTGCAGCACCTGCACCACCGCCCGCGCCACCTTTTGACTGCGCAGGTCGAAAGCGCCGGCACAGCCCACCCAGTAAAGCCAGTCAAACTGTTCGGCTTCACCCGCTGTGGGCAGGTTGAGGTCTGCCGCCCAATCAGCCCGCTTGTTCCAGCCCACTCCCCAGGGGTTACCGTTTTTCTCCACATTGCGGCTGGCCAGCACCGCTTCCCCGGGCATGGTCCCCTCATCCAGCACCAGATAGCGGCGCAGGTCGATGATCTTGGGGATATGCTCGTTGCTCACCGGACAGGCCTGCTGGCAGGCAAAGCAAGTGGTGCAGGACCAGACCTCGTCCGGTGTAACCGTCGCCTCCCACAGCAGCGCTTCCGGCTGCTCCTCCCCGTGCTCTGCCCCGGTTGTTTCCTCAACGCCAGCACCGTTCCGCCGGGCGGCCAGCAACGGGCCCTGTTCCAGCAGGTGGTGTTTGAGATTATTGATCAACTTTTTAGGTGAGAGAGGTTTGCCGCTTAGATAGGCCGGGCAGTTGTCCTGACAGCGGCCGCACTCGGCACAGGCAAACAAATCCAGCAGTTGCTTTTGGGTAAAATCGCTGATCTGGGCGGCGCCAAAACGCTCGCTCTCCTCGTCTTCCAGATCCAGCAGCGCCAGTTGCCCGCCCCGCGGTCCGGGTGTGCGCAAATACACATTCAGGGGTGCGGCCAGCATGTGCAGGTGCTTGGAGCGGGGGATATAGGACAGGAAGCTGAGCAAAATCAGTACATGCAGCCACCAGTACATCTCCGCCAACTGCGCCGCCCGGGCTTTAAGTCCTCCGGCCTGCATCACCGCCGCCACGGCCTGGTAGACCAGAGCCCTGTTCAGGTGCGGTTCGGAGGTTGCCAACCAGCGGCTGCCGCCAGCCAGCAGTTCAGTAATAATCAGACCGGAAATACACAGCAGTATAATTGCGGCATCGCGGCTGTGAGTCAGACGGGCCGGCCGGACGACATAGCGCCGCCAGGCAGCGGCCGCCAGTGCCAGCAACACGGCCAGACTGACCAGATTGAGGGTGAAATAAAACCAGGGCCACTCTCCCAGCAGCGGCAACCGCCAGGAGGGGAAAAGCCCCTCGCCTACAAACTGCAGCGTGCCCAGGGAAATAATGATGAAACCCCAGAATATGACCACATGCACCAGGCCAAACCTTTCCTGCAGCAGCTTCTTCTGCCCCAGCACATAGACGACAAAGTCCCGCAGGCGCTGCCTGTGCTGCCCATAGCGCACGGGACGGCCCAGATGCAACAGCTGCCACTTTTGCTGTACAGCCCGGCCGAAAAGCCCCAGCGCGGTGGCCAGCAGGATTACAAACACCAGCAATTTGTACATACGATAAACTCCTTTCCGCCGGTTAATTATTTAAACATTCCGTCAAATACCTGGTTCCATCATAAACCAGCGGCAGGAGCAATACTTAGCAAATTGCCGACAGAAATAATGTCGCCGGGGCGACAATTGCTGCTACCCCGGCGGCGCGGTCCCCGGCCTGGTCTGAGACGGACGGAAGACAATGTCATACAGATAAGCCTCCCGGTGATACATCTGGAGATAAAGACGGGCCTCATCAACCAGCAATTCGGCCCGGACCTCCCGGGCCCCGGCCTGCTGCCGGATCAAGGCGGCCATTTCCACATAATTGCCCCGCTGTACCGCTTCCTCCATGGCCAGCCTGGCAGCCGGCCAGAGGTCCTGCAGCACCGGGTCACGCCTGTCCTGCAGCACCAGCAGGAAGGGTTTTTGCCCCACCGTCTTCTGGATGTCCCGGCTAAGGCTGTTATAAAAGCGCGGCAGGTTATCCAGCCGGCGGGGTAAAACTTCCACCACCAGCTGGTTACCCTGCTGCTGCAAAGTATAACTGATGATATCGGGCCGCTGCTTCAGCATCCTGGCCAGCGGCTGCTCGTATCCCAGGCGCCAGTAGGAGAACCTGCCCCCCCAGAGCAAAGCCAGGCCCAGCAACGCACTGAGCAGGACTACATGAATACGCCAGCCTTTCCATTCCAATCTTGCGGGCACTTTGAACTAGTAACCACCCTTCTTGATGGCCGGCCAGGCATGACTGAAGTAATCCAGCCCCGACCAGATGGTAAAAAACACTGCCAGTCCGATGGAAAACTGACCCAGCCAGAGCGGCAGGTCTTTGATGAAAAGAGCTACAATAGCCACGATCTGGGTAACCGTCTTGATTTTGCCCAGCTTACCGGCAGCTATCACCGTGCCGTCCGCTGCCGCCAGAGCTCGCAGTCCGGTAACGGCAAACTCCCGGCCGATAATCACCACGGCCACCCAGGCCGGCAGGCGGTGCAGTTCCACCAGGGCGATCAACGCCGCTGAAACCAGCAATTTATCCGCCAGTGGATCCATCAGCTTGCCCAGCCGGGTAATCAGCTTAAACTTGCGGGCGATATAGCCATCCAGACCATCCGTGCTGGCGGCCAGCACGAAGACGGCCGCAGCTACATAGTCGCCATATGGTATTTTTAGCGAAACCACCGCTAAAAATACCGGAATCAAAATAATCCGCAGCATAGTCAGACGATTGGGCAGGTTCATGGCCGCAAATCTCCCTTAAGATCATACTCAGAGGCGCTTTTGATTCGTACCTTGACCAGATCGCCCGCAGCCAGCGGTTTACCCGCCGCCCGCACATAAACCAGGCCGTCTATTTCGGGAGCGTCGGCACGGGTACGCCCCCGGTATATACCCCGCTTCCGGGCCAGCCTCGCCTCCAGCAGCACTTCCACGTCCCGCCCCACCAGCTGCTGGTTGTACTGGTGGGAAATCCCCTGCTGCAGGGCCATGCACCGCTGATAGCGCTCCTCTTTAACCTGTTCCGGTACCTGCCCGGGCAGGTCCGCCGCCGCCGTGCCCTCCTCGGCCACAAACTTGAAGAATCCGGCCCGTTCAAACTTTATTTCCTGCATAAAGTCCAGGAGACAGCTCATGTCGGCCTCGCTCTCCCCGGGAAACCCGACCATGAAGGTGGTGCGCAGCACCAGACCGGGTAATTCCCGGCGCAGACCGGCCAGTAGCTGTCGTACTTCTTCTATACTTCCCCGCCGGCCCATGGCCCGCAACACCCCGGGCGAAGCGTGCTGCAGCGGAATATCCAGATAGCGGCAGATGTTGGCGCGTCTGGCCATGACCTCTACCAGTTGCGGAGTAATCCCTTCCGGATAGCAGTACATCAGGCGTATCCAGGGGAAACCCATTCCGGCCAGCCGGTCCAGCAGCTGTGGCAGCATGGCCTGTCCGTACAGGTCGCGACCGTAGGCCGTGGTGTCCTGAGCTACCACAATCAACTCTTTTACGCCGGCCCCAAGCAGCTGCTCCGCTTCCCGCAGCAAAACATCCTGCGGCCGCGAGCGCAGCGGTCCCCGAATCAGTGGAATGGCGCAATAGGCACAGCGGTTACTGCAACCCTCGGCTATTTTCAGATAGGCCGAAAAACCGGGCGCCGGCAGTAAACGGGGTAACTGCTGCCGGTAATCGTAATGCGGCTGGCGCACCGCCAGTGCCCTCTCCCCCTGACGGACCCGCGACAGCCAGAGAGGCAGGCGGGGAATTTCGCCCGTACCCAGCAGCAAATCAATTTCGGGGATTTCAGCGAACAACTGCTGCGGATAGCGCTGAGCCAAACAACCGGTTACCACCAGCAGTTCGATTTGCCCCTGTAGTTTGCGCCGCACCGCCGCCATGATCACCTCGATGGCCTCTTCCTTGGCCGGTGTGATAAAACCGCAGGTATTGATAATCAGCACCCTGGCCCGTTCGGGCGGTACAATCTTATAGCCGGCCGCTTGAAGCAACCCCAACATCACTTCACTATCCACCTGGTTCTTGGGACAACCCAGCGTGATCATGCCTGCTGTCATTTTGTGACACCTTTCTCATTCAAGAGCTACGTTAAACATTATCTTACTATTAATTGCGCCAATTGCAAGGGCAAAAATTAAAACGCCCGGCCTGCCGGCTCAGGCGCTTCGCTTCCTAGTTGAGTTCCCTTCTTTCTCCGGTCTCCAGGTAGATTACCGCTTCCCCGATATTGGTAGCGTGATCGGCTATCCGCTCCAAATATCTGACCACGTACAAAAGATAGCCGCCCTGCGCCACCAGCTCGGGCTGTTCCTCCATGCACTGCAAAGTCTCTTTGAAAACATGGGAAAAAATAAAATCCACCTCGTCATCCAGCGCGCACATGGCCCGGGCCTTATCCACATGGCGATGCACATAGGCGTCCAGCCCCTCTTTAATCATATGCCGAACAATACCGGCCATCTGCGGTATCCGGGGTATGGAAGCGAGCTGGAGCGGTTGCCCGGACAGGCACATGGTGGCCCGGGCGATATCCACGGCGTGGTCGCCCATTCTTTCTAAACTGAGTAGAATTTTAATTCCGGTTATCGCGATACGCAAATCCCGAGCAATGGGCTGCTGCGTAGCAATCAATTTGACACAACGATCTTCAATTTCCTGATAGAGTTGATCGATGCGTTCATCCCCCATGATCACCTCGGCGGCCAGCGCCACATCTTGCTGCAGGAAAGCCTCCACCGCCTGATACACCGCCTGCTCCACCAGACCGCCCAGGCGCAAAATCTCATTGCGCAGTTCTCGCAAATACTGCTCAAAGACATTTCTGGTCATGACCCAACCACCTTCCCTGATCGCATTAATTATTGTAATTGTTTCGTTTCTTCCGGCAAGGGCAAAAAGACCGTAAACGTACTGCCCACACCCGGGGTGCTCTGCACTTCAATCCGGCCCCGGTGCAGTTCCACAATATGCTTGACAATAGCCAGTCCCAGGCCATAACCCGAACCATTACCTCTAGCCCGGGACCGGTCTACCCGGTACAGGCGCTCAAAGACCCGCGGCAGGCTGTCGGCAGGGATACCAATACCGGTATCACTGACACTGACAAAGACCCCACCAGCATCCGCCAGGCCCCCCTTAATACTAACAGTACCGCCCTCCGGGGTATATTTAATAGCATTGTCCACCAAATTAATCAACACCCGGGTGAGCATATCGCTGTCCCCCACCACCGCTGGCAGGTCATGCTGCATATTATTCACCAGGCGGACATTTTTCTCCTGGGCCTGGGGCAGAAAAATTTCCCGCACGCGCTCCACCAAATCAACCAAATACACCTGATCCCGCCGCGGCGTCACCCGCCGGTACTCAATATTGGACAGGGCGAAAAGATCGTCCAAAAGGCGGGTAATGCGCCTGGTCTCATCACTGATAATTTGCAGAAAATGCCGGGCCAGCTCCCGGTCTTCCACCGCACCGTCCAGCAGGGTTTCCAGAAAACCGCTGATCGAGGTGAGCGGCGTACGCAGTTCATGGGATACATTGGCAATGAACTCGGAGCGCATCTGCTCCACCTGGTGCCGCTCGGTGACATCGCGCAGCACCACCACCACACCGCCCCGGTCACCCCCCAGGTCACTGCCCAGCAAGGGCGTAAAGGTGACCCGGTAAATGCGCGCTCCAGGCACCAGCAGCTGGATTTCTTCGCTGATTTCCTCCTGGCTCTGCAGAGCAATTTTCAACAACCGGTTGAAATCATAGTGGCGCAAAACTCCCACCAGGTCTTTGCCCACCAGGTCCTCCTGGCGCTGATTCAAAATTTGCTCCACCACGTGGTTGACCGTGATGATCCGGCCTCCGCGGCAGACGGCAATTACCCCGTCCGACATACTGTTCAAAATAGCCTGCATGCGGTTTTTCTCGTCGGTTATTTCCGAAATAGTTTCCCGGAGCCGTCCGGCCAGAGCGTTGATATTATGGGCCAGTTCAGCAATCTCGTCATTGGACAGAATGCGGATCTCCTTGTTCAGTTGACCCTGGGCCATTTGCCGGGTAATGGCATTGATCTGCTCCAACGGCTGCTGGAACTTGCGGTAATAGACCCAGGCCAGAGCAACGGCAAAAGGCAGCGAAAAAAGCACGGCCCCGGGCACATTTTCCGGCGACACCGCGTAAAGCCGCACCGCAATGAAAAAGATGAACACCAGAAAGAAATAGCTGGCTACCACCCGCCAGCTCACCCGCCGCACCAGTTTACGCCAGAGCTTCCACATAACCATCACCCCGATTGAATTTACTGCATCGCGTTTGCCCGCACCAGCACCAGCCGCCAACCGGACAATGCATGATCTTATTAAATATCTTATCACACCCACCATTAAACTCCCGCCGCCAATGAAATTAATTTTTTGTTACGAAAAAACAAAAATGCTCCAAAAAGAAAAGCCGCCGAACCCAGTTCGACAGCCAATCATTTAAATATTTTATCGAATAATTTTTCCCTGCGCCAGTCATATACATCGCTGGGAATATTCAACCTGTGCCCGTTAATAAGAACCGTCTTCTCATCAAGCCATTCTGCATTTACGGAATCTGTCCTGTATTCCCAGTAGATATTCTTTTTTTCCCGGTTTCGATTGCTTAAAAGTTCACCTCTAATAGAGTATGACGTGGTCGCTCCACCATTTACCAGGTAAAAATTAATGACATATTTACCATCCGGTGAGATAATCTGTTTGATAAACCTGCCTTCGGGCAATCGATTCATCGAGAAGAAGGCAAAGTATGTTAATGTGCAAATAAAAATTGTCCATATAACGACTGATGTTACAACCCATCCGTGATCTATTTACCATATATGTCACTTAATACCATTTATCTCCTGGGAA
>NZ_JBRAJI010000017.1:0-49539 GCF_052744395.1 Desulfurispora sp.
CCTGGCCGTCCAGGACCTGCCGGAGCACATGAGACATGCCAGTGAGGCCCCCCCCCCCCCCCCCCGGGGGGGGGGGGGGGGGGGCCCGCCCCCCCCCCCCCACACCCGCACCCGCCCCCCGCGCCCCCAACCGATACCCGACCCCCCCCGCGCCCGCCACGATACCCCCGCCGTCCGCAGGCGCGTCGATGCAAACCCGACGGCCACGGGTGACACCCCGCCCCCGCCGCCCGGCAAAGTTTCCGCCAGCCGGCCGGCCTGCGGGCGGGCGGCCGCGGGCGCGGCGGGCCCGCGGGAGCGGGCCGTCGGCTGCGCTGCGGGCAGGGGGGAGGGTGACGGCTGAATCAGACTGATTTTGCGTTCATGGAGAAACTGGGCGGCCGCCGGTGTCAGACGGGCACCCGCCGGCAACTCGAAGCTGGAAAAAGGTGCCTGCCGGTAGCGATCGCGCAGTTCCAGTTCGGTGATCACTTTCAATACTTATCCCCCCCCGGACCTGGAGTCAGGCGGCTACATTACTTCTCCAGCTTGGGCAGGATGTATTCCACATCAGCATGGGGCCTGGGAATGACATGCACCGAAATGAGTTCGCCAATGCGCTGCGCCGCTGCCGCACCGGCATCGGTGGCCGCCTTGACCGCGCCCACATCGCCGCGCACCATCACGGTCACCAGACCGCCGCCCACATGCACCTTGCCAATCAGCGATACGTTGGCTGCCTTGACCATAGCATCGGCAGCTTCAATGGCGCCTACCAGACCTTTGGTTTCAATCATGCCCAGAGCATTGGTTGTGCTCATTGTGTAAACCTCCTGTTTTTATTGCTGAATTTAATTAATTACTTGCTTAATACTGGCGCGGGCTGTTGGCCACGCTGATCACGGCATCGCGGAAGGCTTCCGCGGCTGCCTTACAGGCGCTCTGTGTTCCGGTAAGCAGAGCACCACCGAAGTTGGTCTCACTGGGTGGGCCGTACCAGGCCACCATGCGCACATCGGCCGCCTTGAGCGCCGCGTCCACCGCGTAAACCGATTCCAGCGGTGGGGCAATCAGGTAGGCCAGGGGTTCCCCTTCCGCAATGCCGGCTACTTTGGACAGGTAGCTGCCGGTGCGGGAGATTACATGGGGATACATGGCAATAGTACCTTCTTCGTTGGCCGTGTAGAAGAACGCTTCTTCCTCCAGAGTGAGAATGGCTGCCTCCAGCCCGCTGCGCACCTCGGCCGGGTTGGGACCGGCAATGATGCCGATAAACTCACCCGAGAGCGGGCCCGAAGCATGGGCCGCCCCGGCATAGAAGGAACGGGCATAGACCACTTCCACCTGGGCCTTCTTGGTAGCTTCGTCAATGGCCGTGTAACCGGCATCGTCGATGGTGCAGGTGAGCATGCCCACGCTGCGCTGTTCCGGCGTCAATTTCAGGTTGGCCGCCAGGTCGGGAGATACATTGGGAATAATGCGCACGGCCAGGATCTCTGCTTTAATGGGTTGCAAGATCATGGGTTGCTTCGCCACCTCCTTGCCTGTCCTGGCATCAGTTGTTAAAAACCAGTGTCTTCACGGTCACCGGCACCACCCGGCCGTCCATCAGCGGGGTGCCAATGTCCATATAGTCTCCGTCGTCCACATTAATCTGGTCGATGCTGATCAGCGGCCGATCCGGACCCAGCAACTGGCGCAGCGTTTGTCCCACTACCCGGCCGCAGTCCTGTTCCAGCACCACCACCAGCGGGTGGGGGCCGGCCAGGTAGCCGGCCAGGCCCTGCACAATACCGTGGGCCAGCTCCACCACCGCCTGGTAGGTGTGATCGGCCGGACCGGGCAGAGCCAGGGCCAGCGGCTGACCTTCCCGGTCCAGGCCGGTAGCAGTCAGCTGCTCACTGATGCGGTGGGCAATTTCCTGCCGCCCCGGCGGTACGCTGCGGCCAAAAGGACGCAGCACAGGCAGGTTGCGCAGGGGCAGCCAGGCCGGATCAACGTGGATGGTACAGCCGCTGATATTCATGGTCTGGGTACCGGCCCCAATCACCGTGGCCCGAATGGTTTCCCGGGGTCGCACCAGATTCCAGCCCCGGTTCAGACAGGCCCGGTGCAGGGCCTGTCCCAGAAAGGGCCCGATGTCGCCAAAGCGCGTCCCTTCGGACAGGGTCAGAGGCACGGCCGCCCGCTCGTACATATACTCAGCCACGCCACCGGAAAACATCAAGGCCTCCAGCGGGTAATCCAGGCGCAGGGGTGGCGTCATCAGCAGCATTTCCGCCAGCCGGTCGCCGGCCCCCGGTTCCAGCAAGGCCAGCACGGCCTCGGCCATAACCCCGGTCAGACGGTGCAGTTCGGACAGGGTGAGCACATCGCCCACTCCGGCCGGAATGCCGGCGCTGTCCAGAGCCGCCCGCCCGGGCCGGGAGACGTAAAGAATCTCTCCGCTGCCCGGACGGAGCACCAGCAGCCGTCCGCCAATGTTCACACAGGAAGCATCAATGGCTTTGCCTTCTTGAAACACAGCCAGGTTGGCCGTACCACCACCTACATCAATGTTGCACACCGTGCGGTGGTTCTGGCGGGACCAGGCCGCCGCTCCCGCTCCCCGCCCGGCAATGATGGATTCCAGGCGCGGCCCGGCGGTAGCCACCACAAAGTTGCCGGCATAGCCGGCCAGACTTTCCAGCAGCTGGCGGGCGTTTTCCTTTTTGGCCGTTTCACCGGTGATAATCACCGCTCCGCTTTCCACGCGGCCGGGCTCCATCCCGGCTGCGTGGTACTCCCGGGCCACAATGGCGCTCACCGCCTGGGCGTCAATCAGTTCGGGACTGAGCAGCGGGGTAAAATGCACCGCACTGCGGTAGATGATCTCTTTTTCCACTATCTCCAGCCGGGGCACGCTGGCCCCCGGCGCGGTATTGGCCACCACCAGGCGGCTGAAAACCAGCTGGGTGGTGGTAGTACCCACATCTATGCCCACACTGATAATTTCCTGGGCGCTTTTCCCCACAAGGTTCCACCACTTTTCCCGCCGCTACAGGGGCAGGTTGACCCCGCTAGCCTTGGCGTCATAAATCTTTTTCACCAGTGTGGCCAGGTGGGCGCCGGCTTCGGCGGGCGGCGTGCCGCCTTTGTGGATATTGGAAACTACAGTGTGGTCGGCTATCAGGGTGCCGGCGTGAGGCTGGTAAATCAGATAAGCGCTCATGCTTTCCGCCGTGCCCAGACCGGGCCGTTCACCCACCAGCAGTACCACCACTTTAGCCTGCACCAGCATACCGATTTGATCCATGATCTCCATCCGGCCGTAGCGCACCAGCACTCCTTTGCCCACAGTCAAACCCTGAGCCTTGATGCCCTCCAGCAAAGGCGGCAGGATGTGGGGCAGGTTGGCCGGCAAGGCCTTGGAGCTCAGCCCGTCGGCCACTACCAGCTGCACATCCACCCCGGTGGGGCAGTGCTGGCGAATCTTTTCGACTGAACTGGCAGAGAGCTTTTTGCCTAGATCCGGACGGGTGAGAAACTCGTCTTTATTGGAGACCTGGGACTCAACCAGCAGCAAATCGAACTTTTCGGCCAGGCTCTCGTCCAGCTCACTGAAAACCGCATCCTGGGCCACAGCGTGGTCGGCCCGGAAACGCAGCACGGTTCTGGTCAAAGGCCGCGGGCCGCTGCGCCACACCCCGATGCGGGCCGGTGTGGTGGACTTGAAATACTCCAGCGCCGCCCGGTCCTGAGGCTGCGGTACCAGAATCTCTTTTTGCATATCCACCAGGGCCAGATCCTCCAGACCGTCATCTTCACCGGTCAGACAGCCGGCCGCACAGCCGCTGCATACTGCTCCGTCAACCCGGGCTCCCGGTTCCTGCTCCGGGGCAGGTACTGCCCGGTCTTCTACAAGTGCCGGTTCAGCCGGACGGGCTGCCAGCTGGGACAGCACGGCCTGCACAATTTGTTTGATTTGTTCATCTGCCACCATGCCTAGCAGCCTCCTTTCCCGGTGAAAATGGATGCGTCACCGGCCCGGGCGGTCAGTCGCCCGTTCTCCCACAGGCCCATTTTCTCCAGCCAGGCGGTAAATTCGGGCAGCGGAGTCAGGCCCAAAAGCTGGCGCAGCGCTGCGATATCATGGAAGCTGGTGCACTGGTAGTTGAGCATGACATCATCTCCCATGGGAATGCCCATGAAGTAGTTGATGCCGGCCGCCGTCAGCAGTACGGCCAGGTTCTCTATATCGTTCTGGTCCGCCTTCATGTGGTTGGTGTAGCAGGCGTCACAGCCCATGGGGATGCCAGTCAGCTTGCCCATGAAGTGGTCCTCCAGGCCGGCCCGGATCACCTGCTTGCTGTCGTAGAGATACTCGGGCCCAATAAAGCCGACCACGGTGTTCACCAGGAAGGGGGCAAACTGTTTGGCCAGACCGTAGCAGCGGGCCTCCAGGGTCACCTGGTCGGCACCGTGGTGGGCATCCGAGGACAGCTCGGAGCCCTGGCCGGTTTCAAAGTACATCACATTGGGACCGCTGGCCCGGCCGTATTTCAGGGCAATCTCCCGCGCCTCCTGCAGCATGGCCACGCTCACCCCGAAAGCCTCGTTGCCCTTCTGGGTCCCGGCCAGACTCTGGAAGATCAGGTGACCGGGCGCCCCTTGCTGGAAGGCCTTCATCTGGGTGCTGACGTGCGACAGGACGCAGATCTGGGTGGGCACCTGCCATTCCTGGATGAAGTTGTACATGGTTTCCAGCAGGCGGGTGGTACCGGCCACATTGTCCTCCACCGGGTTGATACCGATTACGGCATCCCCGATCCCGTAGGACAGCCCCTCCCGGATGGAACTCAGCACACCTTCCGGGCTGTCGGTGGGGTGGTTGGGCTGCAGGCGGACGGCCAGACAGCCGGGCACGCCGATGGTGGTGTTGGCCCGTGCCGTGATGTTGATCTTCCTGGCTCCGTAGATCAGGTCCAGGTTGGTCATCAGTTTGGCCACCGCCGCCACCATTTCGCTGGTCAGGCCGCGGCTGATGCGCTGGATGTCGGCACCGGAAGTGCTGTCGCTGAGGATATACTCCCGCAGCTGAGCCACCGTCCAGTTCTTAATCTCCTGATAAATCGGTTCGTTGACATTGTCGTCAATGATGCGCGTTACTTCGTCAATCTCGTAGGGAACGACAGGGTTCTGGCGCAGGTCCTCCAGGGTCAACTCGGCCAGCACGGCCTTGGCGGCCACTCTTTCTTCCGCTGAAGCGGCGGCAATACCGGCCAGGATGTCCCCGGACTTTTCCTCATTGGCCTTGGCCAGCACATCCTTTACATCTTTAAAGGCAAAGGTGCGGCCAAACAGCCTGGTCTTCAGCCTCAAAGCCTTCCGACCTCCTTTGTTTCTACTAGTTCAGTTCTGCCTCGGCTTTGGCCAGAATGGCAAATTCTTCTTCCGGAGCGCTGGCCACCAGGTGGTGACGGCTGTAGAGCCAGAAGTAGAGGACAAATACCAAGTAAACCAGGGCGGTCCAGAGAATTACCTTGGGAGCATAGAAGAAACCAGCAAACAGCGCCACTATGGCCAGCACCAGAGCAATGATCGGGGTGAGCGGATAGCCAGGCACCTTGTAGGGACGGTGCAAATGGGGTTCTCTGGCCCGCAGCACCAGTGCGGAGAGCATCATCATGATGTAGGAAATTACCGCACCAAACACGGCAATCTGAATCAACACGTCACCATTGCCCAGAATGGCCGAAACTATGCCGATGACACCGCCCACCAGAATGGCTACATAGGGAGTGCGGAAGCGGGGGTGCACCGCAGACAGGAAACGGGGCAGATAACCGGCCCGGGACAGAGCAAACACGGCCCGTCCGGCGCCAAAGATAATGCCGTTGAAGCTGGCAATCAGGCCGGCCAAACCGATGATGCCCAGGCCCTTGATGGCCCAGTGGGCGTTACCGTAAACCGCACCTAGGGCCTCGGGCAAAGGGCTGTCAGATTTGCTCATCATTTCCGCACCGCCCACACCGGCAGCCAGGAAGAGCACCACAAAAGCCGAGATTAACAAAGTAACGATGGAGCTGATCAGCCCCCTGGGCATATCTTTGGTCGGATCCTTGCACTCTTCAGAAACCAGCGGCAAACCTTCTATAGCCAGGAAGAACCAGATACCATAGGGAATGGCCGCCCAGATGCCCAGCAGGCCGAAAGGCATGGTTTGGCTGTTGCCGGCGGCGGGGGCAATTTCCAGCAATTTACTCATGTCAAAGTGGGGAGCAGCCAGAGCGGCGAAAATTACCAGACCCACCAGCGCGGTGCTGGTCACCACCAGCTCAAAGGTCAGGGTAGTCTTGGCGCCGAAAGTATTCAGGGCCAGGAAGATGACAAAAACGCCAGTCACAAGAATCCACTTGGGCAGGCCGGGCATGATGAAGGTGATGTAGCCGGCGATACCGTTGGCAATAACCGCGGGAGCCAGTACATATTCCAGCACCACGCCGATGCCGGCCAGATAGCCACCCCAGGGCCCCATGGCCTTGCGGGCGAAAGCGTAAGCACCACCGGTGAAGGGAATGGCCGTGGCCAGTTCAGAAATAGTGAAGCACATAGCGGTATACATAATTCCCATCAAAATGGTGGCGATGAACAACCCCCAGAAACCACCGGCAGCGATACCAAAGTTCCAGCCAAAATAGTCACCCGAGATAACATAACCCACACCCAGGCCCCAGAGCAGCAGCGGCCCGGCAAATCTCCTCAGCTGCCCGCTTTCCCCGTGACCGCAGGCAGCACCCTCAACTTCTTTCGCTTGTCCATTTGACATGCCTTTCCCTACCTCCTTGGAGTAATTATTCCGGCAGCGCCTGGTCGCATTTACTTTTTGCTGCGCTGCTTTCACTGATACAAAATGCTTTAAACCCCAACCTCTTTGTCTTCTCATCCCCCCTGCTGTGCAATATAACGGGAATATAAAAAGCCCTTTCCCAGCCGGCAAAAATGGCCAAACAAACCGCCATCCTTGCCGGCTGAAAAAGGGCCACACCGCCCGTGATGCTGTTGTCGTCCGGATCAGGAAAGCGCTTTTCCCGCCCGGCGCAGCCTTTGCTGCCTCTCCTGCTGCAGGTTTTCCTGCAGCACCACCTTGTAGCGCTTGAGCTTGCCCAATTCTCTGGATCGCTGTACAGCCACCCGCACGGCCGGAGAAAGATCCCTTTCCAGCACCGGTTTGGTCAGGTAACCCATCACCCCGGCCTCCACCGACCGGCGAATGATGTCGGTATCGCTGTAGGCTGTGAGCAGCAGTACCGGAGCCAGCTTGCGGCCGTTAATTAATTTGGCCGCCTTCACCCCGTCCAGACGGGGCATGCGTACATCCATAATCACCAGATCGGGCCGCAGTTTCTCAGCCAGTTCCAGCGCCTCCAGGCCATTACGCGCTTCCCCCACCACCTGGTGCCCCATTTCATACAGCATTTCTTTTAAGTCCAGGCGGGTGAGCGCTTCATCGTCGGCCAGCAGTATGCGATATTTCTCTTCCGACATATTCAGCTTCCTTTCTCGTCGGCTCATCCAGAAGGGAAAACCAGCTCGGCCCGTGTTCCCTTTTCCCGGGGCAGCACGCGCAGGTCGCCCCCCAGGTTTTCCCGTACCAGAGTTAAGGCTATCTGCAACCCCAGGTTGGTCATGCTCTCCAGAGAGAAGTTGGCCGGCAAACCCCGGCCATCATCGGCAACACTGATCTGCACCCGGGGACCGGCCACAATATCCACCGCAATCTGCCCGGCTTCTCGTCCGGCCATACCGTGCTCCAGGGCGTTCTGCAAAAGCTCGTTTACAATAATGGCTACCGGCGTAGCCTTTTCCGAAGGCAGGTAGATCTTGTCCCCCTGCACAGTAATAACAACCGTGCTGTCGACCGTGAGCATGCTCTCCCGCAGCATGGCCGCAATCTTCTCAATGCAACTTTTCATTTCAATGATCTCCGGGCTCTCTCGGGAGAAAAACTCATGCACCAGAGCAATGCACTTGATCCGGTTGATGCTCTCCTGAAAGGCCTGCCGCACTTCGGGCACATCCACCCGGCGCATCTGCAGGCGCAAAAGACTGGCTATGGTTTGCAGGTTATTCTTCACACGGTGGTGGATTTCTTTAATCACCGCCGACTTGGCAATCAGCTGCTTCTCTTTCTGACGCAGTTCGGTGATGTCGCGCAACAAGTATACACTGCCTTTCAACACGCTGCCATCCAGCAGGGAAAGGGAACGAACCAGCAGCGTCCTGCCCCCCACCTGCACTTCCTCCACATCCAGCTCGCTGGAAAAGACCGGTGTAAGCTGGGGCAGGCGCTGCTCAATCTCAATCAGGGAGCGGGGGGCGAAATAGGTGCCGCACAGCGAGGTGAACAGGTTTTCCGCTACTTTATTCATGTAGGCTACTTCATACTTCCCGTTGGTGATCAGCAGGGCGTCATGAATCAGGGTGGGCAGCACATTGCCCATGGAATCCAGGTTAAACAGGGTGTCAGTGAGCTTCTGGGCGGTTTCCGAAAGCAGCTTGAGGGACTTTTCCTGCTGCACCTGGCTGCTGTTGTCCCTTTCCATGATCAGCACGGCAATAATCTCTCCGCTCACACCCCGCACCGGCAGCACGGTCTGAGCGATGGGCACACCCTCCTGACTGATCCCGCGCACATTGAGGGCCGGCTTTTCCGTGTTGAAGGCCTGAAAAACCGCCGGCTCATTTTCGGCATAGGCCGCCTGGCCCAGCACCGTGCTGCTATACAGGGAGGGGGCGGTGCGCGGCCTGGCCTCGGCCACCACAATGGCCACCCGCCGGTCTTCGGTGAACATATCTATAAACATATCGGCTCCCGCCAGATCGGCAATATAGGGAAGATTGGCGGCCAGTGAGCCGATAATATTCAGATCCTGCTCCAGCACCCGCTCATCCGGCGTATAGGCCTGGCGCCGCAAAAGGCGGGCCGCCAGCTCGGGCAGATAGGTTTTATCCACGGCACTCCAGCCCCCCTGCTGGTTAATCGTACCAGCCAATCTTGCGCTTCAACTCGTCCATCCCCACCCCGGTCAGGGCGGAAACCGCAATGACATCACCTTTCAAAGCCACGGTTTCCAGGAACTCCATTGCCCGGGACACACAGGCCGCCGGATGATCGGTCTTAGTCACCACACCCAGAGTATAGCCGGGAAAAATCTGGCCCATACCCGGGGGAAAGATACAGTTTTCCCGTGTGGCATCCTGCACAAAAAGCACATATTCCACATCCATGGCCGTGGCCAGCAGCGCCCGGTAATAGCGAGGGTTTTCCGCATACTCGCCCGGCGTGTCCACTGTGCGGGCGGTAAACTCCAGAGCCTGGGTCTTGCTGCTCAGTGGACCCCGGCCGTGCAGCACGTTCAGCAGGGTACTTTTGCCCGCCTCACTGGCCCCAATCAACATAATCCTGCTCACCGCCCGCACCTCCTCCCTACCCGGTCACTCCGCGCCCAGCAGATTGAACAGTTCATTTCCAGGGCAGTACATCAAGATCTGGTCACCCGGGCAGGGGTAAAGCCCAGGCTTTCCGACAATATTCGATTAACTTCGCGCAAAGCGGTTTCCACCCCGGCCACATCGCCCAGCACCACCAGTGAACCGGTAAAACGGTCCAGAAAGCCGATGGAAACATCGGCCGCCTTGGTGGCCAGGTCGGCGGCAATAATCGCCGTCTCACCCGGGGTGAGGGTGAGAATGCCGATGGCTCCCGCTTGCTTCACGCCCAGCTTTTTATATATTTCTCCATCGGGATGGGCGATCAGGTGACACAGGGTCACCTGTTTGCCCGGCACATATTCCTGAATAATCCTGGTTTTTTCCATAAAAGGCTCTCCTACACCAAAAAAGCCCCCTGTCCGGCCGGCGTCACTGCCCGCAAGTCAGAAGGCTTCTGCACCCTGGCTATGCTGTTTATAAAAAATAAAAATAGACTTAAACTTTCCTGACAACATACTACATTATTCACCGGTAAAATGCAAGCGGAATTATTTGCTCCGCGGCCCGGTCTTACTTGCCGGGGTAAGCTTCCCCCTCCAGAATCTGCCGGGCCACCTGCCCCATCTTCTGCTGCTGCAGCATGCTCTGCCGGCGGATATAGCTGTACGCCTCCTCCTCACTCAGCCCTTTCTCCCGCTGCAGTTTTTCCTTGGCCTGCTGCAGGGCTTCCCGGTCGGCCAGTTCACCGCGCAGGCGCAGCACATCGCGGCGCACCTGCAGCATTTCGGCAAATCTGGCCCGAGCCAGTTCCACCGCCGCCCGCAGGCGGCCCTCCTCCACCGGTTTGACCAGATAGGCCATCACCCCGCTGTCCAGCGCCCGCTGGATGGTCTGGTCGTCACTGTAGGCCGTAACCAGAATCACCGGCGCCAGCCGGCGGCGGCTGATTTCGCCGGCCACCTGCAGGCCGTCCAGACCGGGCATGGCTACATCCAGCACTACCAGATCCCATTTTTTCTCCTGCAGCATGGCCAGCGCCTGCTCCCCGTTGCGGCACTGGCAGACCTCGCTGGCCCCCATCTCGCCCAGCATCTGGGCCAGATCCAGGCGGAAGATGGGATCATCCTCGGCCAAAAGCACCCGCACAGCAATTCCCCCTTTGCAGGGCGGCTATCAGATAAGAAGCCTCAGCACTCTAAAAAGGAAAAACATTTTCCACGGCATTCGAACAATAGTATTATTAAAATAACACCAAATCTTCTGGCAGACAAGTACTTCCACTATATGTCATGATCAGAACGGTGCGTGCCGGCAGGTCCGCCGGGGAACCGAAAAAGACAGCCGGTACCGTTTTATTCCCGGTGCTCCGGGGAAGGCCAGAAATACTGCAAGATCACATCGGCCTGTTTGGCCGCTGCCGCCACCACAGCCGGAGCTACCGGGGGCAGCTGTGGCGAGACCTCGGAATGCCGGTCGCCCACCAGAAAGATATGATCTTTGATTCTGTGCACGGCAATGACATCGGCCCGGCCCCAGCCGGCCAGACCGGAAGCCGCCACCAGCAATTTGCCCGTGTTCCAGTAAGTCTCCACCAGCAAACGCTTGGTTTCCGCCCGGTCCAGCGCCTCCACCAGGGCGTCGCAATCGGCAAACAGTGCGCCCACATTGCTTTCCTGGATCTTTACGGGCCAAAGCTCCAGCTTAAGGTGCGGATTGATGGCGGCCAGGTTTTCCCCCAGAGCCTCCACTTTCAACCGGCCTACCTGGTGGGCGAAATAAAACTGCCGGTTGAGATTGCTCACCTCCACCCGGTCGTAGTCCACTATTTTCAGCCGGGTAAAGCCGCTGCGCACCAGAAACTGGGCGCAGTTGGAGCCCAGGCCCCCCGCCCCGGCAATGCCGATCTTCACCCGGCGGGCCACCGCCAGATTGGCCTCGCCCACCATCCTGGCCAGAGCGGCTGCCAAAATATCTTCCAAAGCAAACCCTCCTTTAAATCCGCCCTGGAACAGGCCCGGTCGACAGTTCACCTGGCGCGCATTCGGTCGATCACACGCCGGACGGGTTGGGACTCAGTTGGCCTCCAGCAGCTGCCAGTCTTTGAACAGCGGCTGGTATCCCTGGGCGTAGAGCATGGCCATGACCTCGTCCAGGCTCCGGCTGTCGGCCACGGCAAACTGATCTTCGGTCTTCTGGCCCGTCGCACTGTGTCCGCCCACCGCTGTGCAGGAGGCGGCCGACATTTTGGTCACTCCCAGTTTAACCAGGTGGTCGCGCAACCGGGCCGGTTCACGGGTGGACAGGGTGATGCCCGCCCGGGGCATGAACAGGCGAAAAGCCAGCATGTACTGCACCAGGTTCCGGTCGCTGACCAGTACCGGCGCGGCAAAACCGCCCACCTCGGGGCGCAGGCGGGGCGGGGAAAGGCTGACCTCCACGGCGGGGAATTTCTTTTGCAAATATGCGGCATGCAGTCCCGTGGCAAAGGCCTCACTGCGCCAATCATGCAGGCCCAGCAGTGCTCCCACATTGACGGTGCGCATACCGGCCCGACAGGCCCGCTCGGGAGCATCCAGGCGAAAATGATAGTCCTTTTTGGGTCCGGCCAGGTGCACCCGGTCGTATACCGCCGGATCATAGACTTCCTGATAAATGGTCAGGCCATCCACACCGGCAGCAATTAATTCGCCGTACTCCTCTTCGGTCAGAGGGTAAATTTCTATACTGATGCTGGAGAAATATTTTTTCAGCACCTGCACACATTCCCGGATATAGGAAACAGGCGAATGGTGCCGGGACTCGCCGGTGAGAATCAGGATATGCTTGAAGCCCATGCCCGATATGGCCCGCGCTTCCTGCTCCACCTCGGCCGGTGTCAGCCGGTCCCGCTTGATTTTATTGTGAGCCCCAAAACCGCAGTAGGCACACCGGTTCACACAGTAGTTGGCCAGGTAGAGCGGGGTGTAGAGCTGGATCACCCGGCCGAAGTGCTGCACCGTCAGGCGGTGCGCTTTCCAGGCCATTTCCTCCAGATACTCCTCGGCCCGGGGTGACAGCAGCACCAGGTAGTCGTGCTCGCCGAGCCGGGTTTTCCCCAGAGCCCTGCGCACATCGGCCGCTGTGACGTTGCTGAAGGTGTTTTCATCTACGCCCTGGCAGACGGGCAGATATACTTCTTCGTAATAGCTCATATCATTCACCCTCGCGCAAAAAACCGGTCAGGGGAGAGGAAGCGCTGGCCTGAAAGCGAACGGGGCCCAGGCCGGCCAGATAAGCCCGGCGCCCGGCCTGTACAGCCTGGCCGAAAGCGGCCGCCATCAGCACCGGGTCGCTGGCCGTGGCTATGGCCGTGTTCACCAGCACGGCGGCGGCCCCCATTTCCATGGCTTCGGCCGCTTCGGAAGGGCGGCCGATGCCGGCATCCACAATTACAGGCAGTTCAATCTCCTCAATCATGATCCGGATCAGTTCCCTGGTCCGCAGTCCCCGATTGCTGCCAATGGGTGCCCCCAGAGGCATTACCGCCGCTGCACCGGCCTCCACCAGCTGTTTGGCCACCATCAGGTCCGGGCTCATGTAGGGCAGCACCACAAAGCCTTCCCCGGCCAGAATCTCGGTGGCTTTCAGCGTTTCGTAATTATCGGGGAGCAAATATTTATTATCGGTGATCACTTCTATCTTCACCCAGTTGCCCAGTCCGGCCTCCCGGGCCAGCCGGGCGATGCGCACAGCCTCCCGGGCGTTGCGCGCCCCCGAGGTGTTGGGCATCAGGATACAGCCGGGCGGCAAATAGGTGAGCACGTCTTCTTCGGCAAAGTCCGGATCCACCCGGCGCACGGCCACGGTTACCACCTGGCAGCCGGCCGCTTCCACCACCCGGGGAATCAGCCGGTTGGTTGCAAACTTGCCCGTACCCAGAAACAGGCGGCTTTCCAGCTCCCGATCACCGATTACCAGTCTGTCTTTTGTTTGTTCCTGTGACAAATCAGCCACCTCCCACAAAACGCAGTATCTCTATCTGGTCATTTTCCTGCAGAAGCACTTCCCCCCACTGCTCTCTTTTTACCAGGTTGTAGTTGAGCTCCACAATTATGGTGGCGGGATTGTAGCCCTTTTGTTCCACCAGCTGCTGCAAACTGATTTCTCCGGGCAGCTCATACTCCCGGCCGTTCAGCAGCACTTTCACCATCTACACCTCCTGACTGACCAGCCATTCCAGCACATCGGCAAAACCGCGAATCACCCGGTGCTCGATACCCTTTTCCCGGCAGTAATCGGCCAGCCGGCCTTTGGCCAGCACCACATCGCAGTGCTTTACCGCACAGAAATCCGATGTACTGTCACCTATATAGATTTTGCGCGCCCCGGTTCCGGCCAGCTCCTGCACCAGCGTACTCTTGCAGGTGCCGCAGCGACCGCACTGCGGGTTGTGGTGCGGGTATTCCAGACGGTAACCGGCCGGAAAGGACAACTTATTGGCAAAGACCCGCACCGGCCAGCCGCCCCGCTGCTGCAGGGCGTGGATAATATAATCGAAGCCGTCGCTGAGGATATAAACCGGTATGTTCTTCCCACGGCACCGGGCCAGAAAGGTCTCAAAGTGCGGATCCACCCGGGCCTGATCAATCACCCGTCGCACCTTTTCCTCGGTCAGCTCCATATCCTGAAAGATTAATTCCGTACACTGCCGGGTGTCCAACTCCCCTTTTTCCCAGGCCCGAGCGTACTGCCAGGACCTGGAGGAACCGAACCGGCGCATGAGCATGTTGCAAGTATCTTCCAGAGTGATGGTGCCGTCGAAGTCACTGAAGATCACCCAGTCCACCCGACCACTCCTCCAACAATGATCAGACATCAGCGGAACTTCTTCTGCCGGGCATAAAACAAAAAAGTGCGCTGCCCCGCCTGACCGTAAGATACCGGGGAAGCACACTCCGTGCCTGATCAAACAGCTGCCCAAAGTGTAGCCTGTTCACTCCCTGCGCCGGCATTACCCGGATCAGGTTCTAAGGGTCAGGCTCTGGCCTTTCTCAGCGCCCTGGCGGCGCTCCCCCGGACGGCATCATTTTGCTGTGCTACAATTGTAACATAAAATATCCGGATAAACAAAACCGAACCGCGCTTTTGGCAGCAATTTTTGCTAACCCGTACCCGTATCAATTTCCATGAGCAGCAGCAAGCCCTCCCGCAAGGAGACCCGCACTTCACCCTGCAGCACTTCATTGCTTACAGTAAAAGGACGGCCCAGGTGCAAATCGGCATTTTCCAGGGGCCATTTCAAGCCAGAAGCAGTTACACCCCGGGCTATTTCGGTAAGCGGCAAAATAGAAAAGACGCTGCCCGGCCGGCAGTGCAGTACGGCCGGCCGCTGTGGCGCGGCCACCGTCACCCGGTGTCCCGGTCCCAGCAATACCGCGCTTATCCCCTGCCGGGCCAGCCGGCCCAAAAGGTGCAGCGCGGCCAGACTTTGATCCAACCGGCTGCCCGTACAGGCCAGCAGGAATATCTCCCCGGCCCCGCGGGCCAGGGCCTGCTCGATGGCCAGCTCGGTATCTATCTCGTCTTTGTCCCGGGGATAACGCAGAATCTGGCAGCCCGCCATACGGTAAGCCTCCAGCAAATCGGGTGCCACCGAATCCATATCGCCAATGATCAAGGACGGCACCACACCCATTTCCCGGGCATGGTGCAGCCCGCTGTCCGCACAGATCACCAGGGTTTCCGGCGTGCACAGCGACCTGTATCCGGCATAATCACCCATTTCTCCACCGGCAATGATTACACAGCGCACAGACATCCCATCCCGTTCCATACCTGTTCTTGACTTCGCTCACTTAACCGAAAGCTGGTGTTATTGTTTAAATTTTGAAAATTATATGAAATGTATTGCCATGCACCGGCATTAAACAATATTATTTTATCATGAACCGGTCGTCAACAAGAGACCTTTTTACATCTGGCAAAGCGAGGTAGCTCCGCATGAACATCAAACAACTGGAAACCTTCCTGCTGGTTGCCGAACTGCGCAACTTCACCCGGGCGGCCGGGCAACTGGGCATGAGCCAGCCGGCAGTGAGCTTTCAAATCAAGTCGCTGGAGGAAGAGCTGGGGGCCACGCTGCTGGAACGCAACGACAAAAAAGTGGTGCTCACCGAAACCGGACGGCTTCTTTACCCAGAAGTAAAACAGCTCATGCGCCACTACAGAAAAATCCGGGCTATAGTGAGCGAACTGGAAGGACTCAAGAGCGGTCACCTGATGCTGGGAGCCACCGGCATGACAGCCGAGATTCTTCTGCCCTGCTTTATCGGCGGCTTCCGGGAAAAACATCCGGGCGTAAAAATCAGCCTGAAAGTGGGCAACAGCCAGGCGGTAGCCCGCTGGCTGCAGGATAGGGAGGTCGATCTGGGCATCCTGGGTGAGGGTACACCTGTTGAGGCTATAGAAACACAGCCCTGGCTGGAGGATGAACTGGTTTTTATTACCGCCACCTGGCATCCCTACAACGGCGCCACCCTGGCAACCGAAGAGCTGCTGCGCGAACCTCTGATTGCCCGCGAAAGCGGCTCCTGCACTCGCCGGCTACTGGAAAAAAAGCTGGCTGAACACCAGATCGATCTGAATTACTTCCCCACATTTCTGGAACTGGGTAGCAACCAGGCCGTAATCCAGGCCGTACACAGCGGTCTGGGTACCGGCGTACTATCCGGCATTGCCGCCCGGGAAGCGTTGGAGGCGGGAAAGGTGGGGCTTATACACGTTCCCGGATTGCAAAATCGCTATTTCATCTACCTGGCCTGGCCGCGACAGGGTAATGATACACTTTCGGCCGGCATCTTCAAAAATTTTCTCTGCGATCCGGATATCCGCCGCCGTTTGCTGCCCAACCATTAGCACAATGAAAAAGCGGGGGTACCCGGCACCGGCCCGTCCACGGGACGGTCTACCTCCCAAGCACACCCGCTTAACATTAGACCCGCCAGCCTTCCTGAGCGGCCCCCCCTGTGCTCCTGCCTTTAAAGCCGCTCCCGGGCTGTATAGCTGGTATGCAACAGCCGGTGGGATTTATGCCCCAGGGGCTGTCCCAGGAATTCCTCGTAAAGCGCCCGCACGGCCGGGTTTTCGTGGGACTTGCGCCAGGGCAGCTCGCGATCCGCCCGGTAAATAGCTTCCAGGCGCTTAGCCCTGATCTCCGGGTCACTGGATATAGGCTGTCCACCACCGCCGATGCAGCCACCGGGACAGCACATGATTTCAATAAAGTGATACTGTTTTTCACCCCGGACCAGGCTGTCCAGCAGCGCCCGGGCGTTGCCCAGACCATGCGCCACCGCCACATTGATTACACTGCCGTCTATGTTGACTGTTGCTTCTTTAATACCCTGCAAACCGCGCACCTCGGTAAAATCCAGAGACAGCAAAGTGCTGCCCGTAATCAGCTCGTAGGCTGTTCGTAGAGCCGCTTCCATCACTCCCCCGGTAGCACCGAAGATCACCGCCGCGCCCGTGGAAATGCCCAGCGGCTCATCATAGTCCTCCTCGGGCAGCGCAGCAAAATCAATCCCGGCCTGCTTGAGCATACGGCCCAGCTCACGGGTGGTCAGCACCACATCCACATCGACAAAACCGCTGGCCATCATTTCCGGACGGGCCGCCTCAAATTTTTTGGCCGTACAGGGCATGATGGAGACCACAAAAATGTTGGCCGGATCGATTCCCGCTTTTTGCGCGTAGTACGTCTTGGCCAGTGCCCCGAACATTTGCTGCGGCGACTTGCAGGTGGAAAGATGCGGCAGCAGTTCCGGATAAAAATGTTCAATAAACTTGATCCAGCCCGGACTGCAGGATGTAATCAGGGGCAGTTTGCCGCCATTCTGCAGCCGATGGATAAATTCGCTGCCCTCTTCCATAATGGTTAAATCTGCGGTAAAATCAGTATCAAAGACCCGGTCAAAGCCCAGGCGGCGCAGCGCGGCCACCAGTTTACCGGTGACTATACTGCCCGGCGGCAGGCCGAACATTTCCCCAATACTGACGCGCACGGCAGGTGCAGTCTGCACCACTACATGTTTTTGCGGATCACTTAGAGCAGCCCAGACCTCGGCCGTCTGATCCTTTTCCCGGATGGCCGCTGTGGGGCAAACCAGCGAACACTGGCCGCAGTTGACACAGGCCACATCGCCCAGCGGTGCCAGAAAAGCCGGAGCCACCACTGTGGCAAAGCCTCTTTCCTGCACATCAATGGCGTGCACACCCTGTACCCGGTCGCATACCGCCACACAGCGGCGGCACAAGACACATTTTTGGGGATCGCGCACCAGGGACAGGCTGCTCTGGTCCGGTTCATAGGGCGGCAGGGCTCCGGCAAAACGCACTTCGCGCACACCCAGTTCGGCCGCCAGCTGCTGCAGTTCGCAACCGGTATTGCGGATACAGGTCAGACAGTCCTGCGGGTGGTTGGAAAGAAGCAGCTCCAGATTTATCGCCCGGGCCCGCCGCACTTCCGGCGTGCTGGTATGCACCACCATGCCCTCACTGACCAGGGCCACACAGGAAGCTACCAGCGTTCGCGCCCCCTCCACCTGAACCAGGCACAAGCGGCAGGCGCCAATGGCGTTAATCTCCTCCAGGTAGCAGAGGGTGGGAATTTTAACCCCGGCCTCTTTAGCCGCCGCGAGAATGGTTGTGCCGGGGGGCACCCTTACTTCCTGCCCGTCTATGGTTAATGTCACCAGGGACATTTTTTTCCCTCCCGCCTTACATGGTATAAATGGCCATAAATTTGCATTTTTCCATACATGTGCCGCACCGGATACATTTCTCTACTTCAATCCGGTGGGCTTTCTTTTTCTCTCCCACAATGGCCCGGGCTGGGCAAACCAGCGCACAGCGACCGCAGCCATTGCATTTTTCTTCACTGATGGTATAGACTATTAAATCCCTGCAAACACCGGCCGGACATTTTCTGTCATAGATGTGGGCGGCGTACTCGTCCCGGAAATGGCGGATGGTGCTGAGCACCGGGTTGGGCGCGGTCTGTCCCAGCCCGCACAGGGCGGAAGATTTGATATTCCGGCCCAGTTCTTCCAGCAGCTCGATATCCCCGTCCCTTCCCTGACCTTTAATAATGCGTTCCAGTATCTCCAGCATGCGCCGCGTACCAATCCGGCAGGGAGAGCACTTGCCACAGGATTCATCCTGGACAAACTCCAGGAAAAAGCGGGCCAGATCCACCATACAGGTGCTTTCGTCCAGCACAATCATGCCACCCGACCCCATGATCGCCCCCAGACCGGTCAGCGACTCGTAATCCACCGGTACATCCAGGTGACTGGCCGGAATACAACCACCGGAAGGGCCGCCCGTCTGCACCGCCTTGAACTGCTTGCCGCCGGGTATTCCTCCCCCGATGTCGAAAATGATCTCCCGCAGGGTGGTTCCCATGGGCACTTCCACCAGACCGGTGTTATTGACCTTGCCGGCCAGGGCGAAAACTTTGGTTCCTTTGCTTTTCTCGGTACCGATAGCCGCAAACCAGTCGGCACCGTTTAATATTATCGGTGGCACGTTGGCCCATGTTTCCACGTTGTTAATCACCGTAGGCTTGCCCCACAGGCCCTGCACAGCGGGAAAAGGCGGTCTGGGCCGGGGTTCACCCCGTCTGCCCTCTATTGATGCCAGGAGGGCGGTTTCCTCACCGCAGACGAAAGCGCCGGCGCCCACCCGAATTTCCACATCAAAGGAAAAATCCGTGCCGAAAATATTGTCGCCCAGCAAACCATAGCGGCGCGCCCGGGTAATGGCCAGTTCCAGGCGTTCCACTGCCAGTGGATACTCCGCCCGTACATAGACATATCCCTGCCTGGCCCCGATGGCGTAGCCGCAGATGGCCATACCCTCCAACACGGAGTGCGGATCCCCTTCAATGATACTGCGATCCATGAACGCCCCTGGATCGCCCTCATCGGCGTTGCAAACCACATACTTGATCTCACCGGGGGCCCGGGCCGTAAATTCCCACTTCAGGCCGGTGGGGAAGCCCGCTCCGCCCCGGCCGCGCAGCCCCGAACGCTTAATACAGTCGAGCACCTGGTCCGGGGTCATCTCCACCAGGGCCCGGCCCAGGGCCCGGTAACCATCCCGAGCGATGTACTCCTCCACCGATTCGGGATTGATGATCCCGGTATTGCGCAGGGCAATCCTGGTTTGCTTTTGGAAGAAATCTATCTGTTCAAAAGAAGTTGCCGGTGCCGCACTTTCCGCCGGCTGGTACAGCAGGCGCCGCACCACCCTTCCTTTGAGCAGGTGCTCCTCGGCTATTTCCACGGCATCGGACGGCTTCAGCTGGCGATAGAATACTCCTTCTGGATAGACCACAATCACCGGCCCCAGATCACACGGCCCCATACAGCCGGTTTCCACCACTTTCACTTCCTGCTGCAGTCCCAACCGTTCAATATTCTCCAGCAAGGCATTTTTTACTGCCTGACAGCCCGAAGAAATACAACCGGCTCCGGCGCAGACCAGAACATGCGCCCTGTACAGCCTCATAACTTTTCGCCCTCCTCCTGGACCGTCCATTCCTGGATCACCTGACCGTTCACCAGGTGCGCCGAGACTATCTCCCGGGCTTTTTGTTCGTCCACATGACCATAGGTGACCCGCTCGCCCCCCGGCCCCTCCACCTGCACCAGCGGCTCGCAGTGGCAGAGTCCAGCGCAACCGGTCTGAGTGAGCACAACATCCTGCAGATTGCGCCTGCTGATTTCCTCCAGCAAGGCGGCAATGACATCGCGCGCCCCGGCCGCAATGCCACAGGTCCCCATGCTCACCACAACCTTAATCCCCTCTTTCTTTTCCCGCAGGGCCATCTCTCGCTGTATTTCCTCTCTCAACCTATCCAGCTCGGCGAGCGATTTCATCCATGCCACCTCCATACAAGCTTTTGATTCCCTCCCCCAGGTACCGGCCAAGCCAGACCAGCACTCCGGGTGTTGTCAAAGGCAAACCATGCAGGTACTTCCTCGCTTCGGCAGTGTCAAAAACAAACACGCGCCCGTTGTAGGTTTGCCGATAACACAGATGCAATGACTCCTGCCCGGCCAGCAGCCCTGTAAGCGTGCGGGGCATATCCCCCAGAGGCGGCCGGTCCCAGCAATAATAAGGAAAGATAGCCGTGACGCTGGTTCCCCTACCCGGCCGGCTCCCTATTTCCAGGTGACCGCCACAGCGCTCCACAGCCGCCTGCAGCAAGGGCAACCCCAGCCCCACTTTTTTGCCGGTCTTGGTGGTAAAGAAGGGATCGAGCAAGCGCTTTTGGATGTGCTCGGGTATGCCCGGTCCGTTGTCCTGTACCATAAAACGCAACTGATTTTCATCGGTTTGTTCATCTACGACTATTTTCAAGCTGGTAGCTCCTGCTTCCAGTGAATTACGGGCAATATCCATGATATGCCAGGACAACTCTTCCATCAGCGGCCACCTCCGGCAGCAGCTTTGCGCTGGTAGGCCGCCAGAATGCCGGACATGCTTTCCGGAAGAACCCGGGCATAGACATCACCATCTACCACTACGGCCGGCGCCAGGCCACAGGCTCCCAGACAACGCACCACCTCCAGGGAAAATTCCCCGTCGGGTGTGGTTTGACCGGGCTCCAGCCCCATTTCTTCCTTGAGCCGGCTCAACAACTGACCGGCCCCGCGCACGTAGCAGGCTGTTCCCTTGCAGACGCTGATCTGATGCCTGCCTTTGGGGTAAATGCTGAAAAGCGAATAGAAAGATACTACTCCGTACACCTTGCTCAAAGGCACATGCAGGACCAGGGAAATTTTTTTCAGAGCTTCCCGCGGCAAATATCCATAGATCTGCTGTGTCCGGTGCAGCACCTGGATCAGTGCCGCCGGCTGACCTCGATGTTCTTCCAGCAAGCTGTTTAGCTTGCTGGTCAGTTCACCACCGCATCGACAGGCGGAGCTCATTCACACCAACCCCCTAGAATTAATCCGTTATTTTACTATAAAAAAAGACACGGTTGCGCGCCGCCCGGGTGCGCCGACTGCACGGCGGCGCGCGAAGCACTTAACCCTGATCACCCCCCTGCTGCTCCAGCCAGCCGGCCTCCAACAACAGCCGGTAGGCCCGGCCGGCAGCCTGAAAACTATTCAAATGAGTAGAGAATAACGGTATGCCCTCGCGCTGCGCCAGAGCAACCGTTTCGGGCAGCGGCTGACGCCCACCGGTAATGATTATCCCGCTGATGCCCACCAGCGAGGCAACAGCGACCACGCTCTGGTGGCGCTGTATGGTCAGCCAAACGTCTCCCCGGCCGGCTCTGGCCAGCACATCACTCATCATATCGCCGCAGTAGAATCCCCTGATTGAAGGCATCCGTTCCATACCCGGACAGTGGGAAAAGAGCTGGAGAGCCTTGATCACATCCAGCCAGCTAATCATGCTCCTCACCTTCATCTCTGGCCGGAGACCATTCCCGGCCCATGGCCGGTGGCTGCTTTTGGGCCAGCTCCACAATTTCTTCCGCCAGTTGCTGCAGGCGCCGGCGCAGCTCAAATATGCAGTAGCTGCGGCGGGCATAACCCTGCACTATATCTTCGGCCAGAGCGCGGCAGCTGGGCGAACCGCAGGAGCCGCAGTCCAGCCCGGGCAGGCCGGTCACTATTTTTTCCGCTTCTTCCAGGCGCGCCAGTGCCAGCGCGGGATCGTCGGCCAGCTGGAGGGCTGGCCTGGCCGGCACAGGGCTTTTCCGGCAGTAATATTCCAGCTGGTCGGGAAACATGGATAAAGTATTATCTATACTCTGCCGGGAGCGGGCCAGATTACCCATGCGCACTCTGGCCACAAAAGGATTTTGTGGCACCAGACAACCGCCGATACAGCCACCCGTACAGGCCTGAGCCTCCAGGTAATCTATGTCCTCCAGACCGCCCCGCTCAATCTCCTCCAGCACACTGATCACGCAGTGGATACCGTCCACCGCCAGCAGAGAGCCGGTTTTAATCGCCTCATTTTCCCCCCCCGCCCGGCCCCAGCCAATACCAATCCCGCTCACAACAGGGGAAAGCGATGCCGTGTTCAAATTATCCATCATACGTAACAGGTTTCCATAAACAACCGACATGGAAATGGCCCCATCCACACTGGAACTGTCCCCGGCCGGTTGTTTTACCTCGGTCACTTTGGCCGGGCAGGGTGTCAGAAAAAAGACACCTATTTCCTCCGGTCCGAAGCCGGTTTGCCGCAGCGCAGCCTCCCGGGCCACCCGCCCGGCAATTTCCATGGGTGAAACCAGAGGAATGATCTGTTCCAGCAGGCTGGGAAAACGCACCTGCACCAGCCTGACCACTGCCGGACAGGCGGATGAAATGAGCGGGCGCGGTCTTACCCGCTGCTGCACCAGATAATTCCTGATGGCCCGGGAAACCGCCTCGGCCGCCAGAGCAACGGGAAAAACGCTGTCAAACCCCAGGGCCAGCAGCCCGGCATGAATTAGCTCCGGCGTCAGGTCCGGTTTAAACTGCCCGTAAAGTGAAGGGGCGGGTAAAGCTATACTGTAGCGGTACTTTTTAATGCCATCCAGGTCGTCGGTAATAGCCACCTTGGCCTGGTTGGGGCAGACCCGGATACATTCGCCGCAGTCGATGCACCTTTCCTCAATGATGCGCGCGCGGCCCTTGCGCACCCGGATGGCCTCGGTGGGACAGTGCTTGATACAGTTGGTGCACCCTTTACATTTTTCCTCATCCAATCGAACCGAGTGGAAATATTCCGGCACAGCATGCTCACCACTTTGATTATAGTAATGTAGATTTCCGCACAGTACGGTAGCGCCCGGCTCATTAATCGGCAATAATAATTGTGGATCGCAGCAAGGTGCCCTGACCAACTTGGGAATGTATTTCCAGAATATCAGAACTCTTCTTGATATTGGGCAGGCCCATGCCCGCTCCAAAGCCCATTTTTCTTATGTGCGGCGGCGCGGTGGAATAACCCTCCTGCATGGCCAGATCAATATCCGGAATTCCCGGGCCTTGATCCCGGGCCGAAATTTCAATGCGGCCAGTGTTGATGCCGGCGGTTATGGTACCGTGATAGGCGTGAATGACTATATTCAGCTCGGCTTCATACGCCACTATGATGGCGCGGCGCACAATGGCCGGCTGGATCCCGGCCATCTGTAAGGTTTTCTTGATGCGCGAGGCCGCCTGACCGGCCCGGGCGAAATCATTGCGCTGAATGTGGAAGGCAAGCTGCATGTCGGTTGGTTCACCCCGCTTTTATAGACTGCGCAAGCCCGCCTGATAAAGAATACCGCAGCTTTCAAAAAGAAAATACTGGGTGCTGAGCAAAGGCAGGTTTTTCTGGCGGGCCAGCTCAACCACTTCCAGGCCCGGCATTTTACCCCGCACAAAGACAATAGCCTGCGCCTCCACCATTTCGGCCAGACGAACGATCTGCACATTGGTCAAACCGGTGAGCAAGAGGCATCCGGGTCGGGCAAAACTGAGTGAATCGCTGATCAGATCACATCCAAAACCGCAACTGATCTCCTTGTCCATCTGCTCCTCACCCCACAGCACCTCGGCTTGCAGCAGGTCCTGAATAGCTTTAAGTTTAATGGCCCATCACCTGCCATAAAAATTGCTTTTGGTAAATTGGTTATATCAATAATGAAATATTATCATTTAGTATTAATTTTACTTATCTATATTGAATATTACATTATTTCTGAAAAATCATAAAAGACTCATTGTTTGCAAATATTCCTTTTTCATGCCAACTGCTCCCGCAAGGGCAGAAAACCGTTGTTTTTCTCAAAAATGCGCTATTTTTACAAATAACAAAGCACCCGGACCTGCGCGCCCGGGTGCTCCGGTTAAGGATACCTGCTATACGAAGTAAAACGCCGTGCCCAGAATGGCATAGGTAAACAAGAGGATCAATCCTTCCAGATAGTTGGTTTCCCCGTCGCGAATGGCAAAATTGACCACCAGCACGGCCAGGGCGATACCGGTCAGTTCCAGCTGGTGAAAAATCAAATGCATGGGCTGACCGAACAGGTAGCTGATAAACACCAGGAGGGGCGTGAGCATCAGGGCAATCTGGGTACTGCTACCCACGGCAATTTCCAGGGCCAGGTCCATGCGGTTTTTGACGGCCATGAGCACAGCGGTGCTGTGCTCGGCGGCATTGCCGATTATGGGAATGAGGATGAAGCCGATAAATATTTCGCTAACCCCCACCTGCTGCACCATGTGCTCCAGGGAGCCCACCAGAAATTCGCTCATCAGGGCCACCAGCACCACCGAGCCGGCCAGTACAGCCAGCGAGAAGTATTTGTTCCACTCGGGTTTTTCCAGCACATTGTGCGACGTATGAAAAAGCTGCCGGTGCGTTTTAAAGGAGAAAAACAAACTGGTAAAATAAATCAAAATCAACAGCACAGCCGTAACCAGCGACAGCACCTGGGCTTCCCCGCCGCTTAAATCCCCGGCGTGATAAAACATGGCCGGAATGACCAGCGCCACCACTACCAGGAAAAGCAGCGAGGTGTTCAGGTTGGCAATCTGGTAATTGAATTGCAAGGTCTTATTTTTGATACCACCTAAAAAAGCGGCGAAGCCCAGCACCAGCAGAATATTGCCCAGGATGCTGCCGGCGATGCTGGCCTTGACCACATCAAAAAGACCTTCCCGCAGGGCAAAAATGGTGATGATCAGTTCGGTGGCATTGCCGAAAGTGGCGTTTAAAAAGCCCCCCACCCGGGGCCCGGCCACAATGGCCAGTTCCTCGGTGCTCTTGCCCATCAGCCCGGCCAGGGGGATAATGGCCAGGGAGGAAAAGATGAAAACCAGCAGCGGGCTGGCGTGGGTCAACTCCAGATAAACGGCCACCGGCACGGCGGCCAGCAGATAATAGAGAAAGTTCATCGCTTAAACCATCATCCCCTTGCCTGTTGCTTACAGTATCATTCTGGTTAATTTGTGTTCGGCTGATACCAAAACCACAATATCTAGCCAACATCTGGCACCTGGCAAGCAATATATTGTATATCAGTATACTTGACCGGGCACGAATGCCTTCCGGTTATGCTGCAAGTAAAAGGTATTCTGAAACGAATCTAACCGAAAAGCCTTTAACACAAGGTTAAACTCAACAGAAACTGTTAGCAGCCCCGGTCGCAAAAAACAACAGCTACTCCCAGCGGGCCTCCACGCTGTCACCGGGGCTGATGGGGGCGGTGAAACCGGCCTCCCGTCCGTTGAGATAAAAACGCAGTACCCGGCCGGGCACGGGCAGTGTAAAATCCGCCGGCAGGTAGTTGAGCAGATCCACCAGCAGGTGCTGCCTGTTCCCGGGCAGTTCCACCGGGCTGCCGTTCAGGGTCACCACCGGCACGGCTTCTTTCCTGTTCTCCCCGGCCGGCACATCCGGACCGTACCCGGACCGCCCCGCCGCCCCCGTCCGGTCGCCTTCAGCATCAACCAGCAGACCTCCTTCCCCGGACCTGGTACCGGCTCTATTTTCCGGATCTGCACCGGCTGCCGTGCCACCGGGGACAGCCGGACCATCCTCCACCGGAGAAAGCGCCGTACCGGGTAAATGTTCTGCCGGCAGCGCCACCATCAGATGGTCGCCGTTATTGATCTCTTCTTGACAGTCTTGCACACGCCGGCCGTTTATTTCCACCCGGCAGTCCAGGCCGGGGTATTCTTGCTCCAAAAACTGCTGCACGGTCAGGCGGGCCGACGCACCGGGGCGGGCCGGACTCACTTCAATCCAATCCCCGTCTTTGATGGGCGTTTTTACACTGGCCTCCTGCCCGTTGACCACAATGGTGGCCGGCTGACCCAGCTCGCCAAAAATCACCCGGCGCTGACCATTGACATAAAACACCAGGTCGGCGCCGTTTTTGGCCAGCAGGGAACGCAGATCGAACTCAATCAATCCCAGAGCGTCGGCCACGGTCAGTTGCCGGGACCAGAGCAGCCGGTAATCCCGTCCGTTGACCGTGATTTTAATAAAATCATGCCCCATCCGGCTCAAGGCTACCCGGGCGATACCCAGCACGGTCACACCTTCCGGACCGGCAATCTCTCCTGCCACCACCTGGATATCGCCGAGGTGCTTCCTTTCCCGCAGGCCCACCCGCTGGCGGGGAATCTGCAGGCCGGCGGCGATTTTCTCGGCCAGTCCGGGCACCTGTCCACCCCCGCCCACCAGAAAGACTGATTTAGGAGCCTGATTGTTGTTTAAAACCAGTATCTCGGCTACAATCCTCTCCGCCAGGCGGTCCAGCGCCGGCTCAATCTGGGCCAGGAGCTCACCGGCCGGAATGCTGTTCTCCAGGCCCATAATGTCCTGGTAGACAATTTCCCCGCCCCCGGCCAGCCGCCTCTTGATCTCCTCCGCGGTCTGAAAATCGGCCAGACAGACCTCGGCCACCATCTCGGTGATCTCATCACCAGCCACCGGTACCATGCCGTAGGCTACAATAGTACCTTCCCGGGAGATGGCAATATCGGACGTGCCGGCACCAATATCCACCAGGGCCAGATTGAGCAGGCGGAAGTTTTCCGGTATGGCCACTGCCGCCGCGGCAATGGGCTCCAGAGTCAGGCAGACCGGCTCCAGCCCTACCCGGGAGAGCACCGCGTACATGCTGTTGACCACGGAAGCGGGCAAAAAGGTGGCGATCACATCGGCCCCGATCTTTTTGCCGCGGTGTCCCAGCAGGTTGGAGATGGTGTAGCCGTTCAGATAGTAGCTGACCACAGAGTAGCCCACACAGTAGAATTCTTCCCCGTCCGCCGGGCCGGGGCTGTCCTGCTGCAGCTGCCGGTGGGCCAGGCGAATGCCCTCGCCTTCCAGCGCCCGGCAGGCCAGGGCGTCGATTTCCCGGTCCGGGCTGATTTCCTGCTCCACCAGTACCCGCCGCGTTTGCAGCGAACGTCCGGCGGCCGCCACCGCCACCTCGTAGAGGGTCTCCCCCGTTTCCTGCTCCAGTTCCTGCTTCACTTTTTGCACGGCCCGGGCTACCCGGGGGATATCGTGAATCTGGCCGTCAAAGACCGCCCGGCTGTCGTGTTCGGTCATTTTCTGGGCCAGCAGTTGCATTTTGCCGTCATGGAGCTCCACCAGCGAACCAATTACGGTCCGGGTTCCAATATCCAGGGCAAACACCCGCTCCGGCATAAAACCACCTCAAGATGGATTATACCACCCAGAACCGTCCCAGAGTAAAGGAATAGAGAATTTTTTCTTTCACCGGCCGACCGGTGATTTTAGATACAGCCCGGGCGTAAAGCTGCAGCTGGGCGCTGTGCCGGCGGACAAATTCCGCCGCCTGCCCGGCCGTGAGGTAATCGGACTTGTAGTCAATGATCACCAGGCCGTCCGGCTCATCCAGCAGGCAGTCGATAATACCCTGCAGGATGATGCTTTCCTCCCCGGCTTGCTCAACATCCAGGCGGGGATACAGTTCCCGGCAGGACAGGGCCACGGTGAAAGGAATCTCCCGCCAGATCCGGCCGCTACCGGCCAGCTGCAGCAGGCGCCGCCCCGGCGGGCTGTCCACAAAGCCGGCAATCTGCTCCACGTTGACCAGCTCCCGCTGTGCTTCCCCCAGCACCCCCTGCGCCTGCAGCGCCTCGATCTGCCTCTCGATCTCCCCGCTGATCTCCCGGCGGGTGGCTGCGCGGGCTAGCTGCTCCAAATCCAGATGCTGCATGACCAGGTGCATGGCCTGACCGCGCTCCAGAGCAGGATGTCCGCCGCTGTGAAAAGCGGGCAGCTCAAACCCGGGCGGCATCTCCCCGGCAGCGGGGTAACTGCCGCCGGCCGGTAAAGCCCCGCCCGGCCGCACATCTTCCCCTGCCGGTTCCCGCCCCACCGCCGGACTCCCGGCCAGGCTGGCCCAGGCCATTCGGTCCGCCGGCCATTCCTCGCCCGGCCCGTCCTCCAGCCCGGCCTGCCGCTTGCTCCACTCGGTCACGCTCAGCTTGGCCGGTATGCCGGCCAGGGCCGCCCGGGGGTACTGCCAGAAAAGCAGGGCGGCCAGTTCCCGGTCACCCGGCAATTTTTCGCCCTCGGGCAACTGTTCCTCCAGCCACTGGCGGGGCAGGGGCTGCAGTTCCGTGAGATATTTTACCCAGCCCGCTTCTTCGCCTTGCTCACCACCGCTCTGCCAGAGCGCCGCCAGGCTGGCGGCCGGCTGCAGGCACAGGCGACCGGCCGGCGTAGACAGGGCCAGCGGATTACCCTCCGGACAGGACAGACCGGCCAGGGCGGGATGGGCAAACAGGGCCGGTCCCAGCCAGTCCAGGCAGCTGCTGGCACCGGCCAGCACAGTAACCGGCAGCGCCGGCTCACCCGCCATCAGGCCGGCAAAACTCTGCCACCTCCGGATCTGCTCCGGCAGATTGGGCACTGCCGCGGTCAGCAGCAGCCGGTAACGCGCCCGGGTGGCCGCCACGTAGAAAAGGCGCATTTCCTCGGCCAGGCTCTCCAGGCGCAGGCGCTGCCGCAGCAAATGGTGCAGGATGGTGGGCCGGCAGATGTACTCCTCCGGATCGAAGAGCAGGGGACCGCAGCCCAGCCGGCGGTGCAAAAGCCACCCCCCCTGGCTGTCTTTCATGTTGAACTTGCGCCCCAGCCCGGCCACAATCACCACCGGGAACTGCAATCCCTTGCTGCGGTGAATGCTCATAATCCGCACCACGTCTTCGCTCTCACCCAGCGAGCGGGCGGTGTCCAGATCGCGCCCCTGTTCCTGCAGTTGTTCCATATAGCGCAAAAAGCGGAACAGGCCCCGGTAGGAAGTGCCGGCAAACTGCCGGGCCCGGTCCACCAGCAGGCGCAGGTTGGCCTGGCGCAGGCTGCCGCCGGGCAGTGCCCCCACCAGATCATAGTAACCGGTCTGGCGATAGATTTCTTCGATCAGGTCGGCCGGTTCCACCCGGGTGGCCATCTGCCGCCAGGCCTGCAGCCTTTCTCCAAAGGCCAGCAGGGAAGCGGCCGCCTGTTCATCTTCCAGCAGGGCCGGGTTCTGCCAGCCGTGCTGTACCGCAGTGTAGAAATCGCCCTGTGGGCAGGCCAGGCGCAGGCGGGCCAGGTGCCCGGCGCTCAGTCCCACTATTGCCGAGCGCAGCACAGCGGCCAGGGGAATATCGCGGCGCGGGTTGTCAATGACCTGCAGCAGCGACAGCACAGTCTGAACCTCGCTGGCGGCAAAATACCCTCCGCTGCCGTCGGCGTAAACCGGTATGCCCAGGCGACGAAACTCCTCCAGATAGACGCCGGCGGTATGCTGCAGTGAGCGCAGCAGGATCACCACATCGCGCCAGCTGGCCCGGCGCCGGCCGCCCGTGCCGTCCGGCAGTTCCAGCCCCCGGTCGACAGTCTCCTTCAGCCACCCGGCCAGATAACGTGCCTCCAGCCGCACCCGGTCCAGATCCTCCGGAGGGAATGGATCTTCTGGCACTGCTTCCTCTGTTCCAGCACCGGCCGGCGCTGCCTGCTCCCCACCCCCGGCCGGCGCACGGTAATCCAGCAGATGGATCTCCACCTCATCACCGGGCGGTTTTACTTCCTCACCCGGCCGGGGGCTGCGCAGCCGGGCGCGCTCATCGTAATCGATCTCGGCCACCCGGGCGGTCATCAGACGGCCGCACAGGAAATTCACCGCTGCCAGAATGCCGGGGACACTGCGGAAATTGACTGTAAGATCAATGCGCAGGCCCGGCACTTCCTCCGCCCGGCCCAAGACCGGCCCGCCGGGATCATCCATGTCTGCATACTCCCGGTAAAGCTGCAGGAATAGCCCGGGATCGGCCAGGCGGAAGCGATAAATGCTCTGCTTGACATCACCCACCATAAAGCGGTTTTGCTCCCCGGACAGCAGGGACAGGATAGCTTCCTGCACTCCGTTGATGTCCTGGTATTCGTCCACCATCACGGCCGCAAAGCGCTGCCGGTACTCCCGGGCCAGCGGTGAAGGCACAAGCGGTGCCCCGGGCAGCCCGGGCACTTCGCCCCCCCGGGGAGAAAGCTCGGCGTTATCGGCCAGCAGGGCCAGCGCATAGTGTTCCAGGTCGGAAAAGTCCAAAAGTCCCCGCTCCCGCTTGGCCCGGCGGTAGGCGGTATCAAAATCCAGCACCAGTTCCACCAGGGACCGCAGCAGCGGTGCCGCCCGCCTCAGTTCGTCCAGCAACTCCGCCTCCGGACGGCTGAAATATACCTGC
Source organism: Desulfurispora sp. (assembly GCF_052744395.1). Lineage (NCBI taxonomy): Bacteria > Bacillati > Bacillota > Clostridia > Eubacteriales > Desulfurisporaceae > Desulfurispora > Desulfurispora sp. Next base: position 30,711 of record NZ_JBRAJI010000017.1, read on the forward strand.
ACCAGCCTTTTCCATCCCTCTTTGGCCCGCTGGCGCAGGTCTTTGACCTGCTGCTGGAGATCCTCCCGGCAGGCACCTTTTTTCACCGCGGGCAGCTTGCCGAAATTCACCGCCCGCAGAGACTGTCTGAGTCGGCAATAATCGCCCCGGCCAGAGGCCAGGCACTCCTGCAAGGCCGTCAGCTCTTGCTCCAGCTGCGCTGCGTAGGCTGCCGGCCCTCCCGGCTGCCGGGCCAGTTCCCGGGCCAGCGCCAGGCATTCGGCGATCATATCCATCTCCAGACCGACCACTTCCAGCCAATCAGGCCACCAGAATTGCTCCGCCCATCGCTCCGGGGTCTGTTCCAGCGAGTCCGCCAGCCAGTTCAGCCAGGCCCGGGGCCGGGGCAGACTCAAAGCAAAGCTGTAAAACCGCCCGGTCTGCTCAAACAGGCGCCGGTCGTCACCGTGCCGGCCGGCCAGCAGGGTGGTTAAATGCCAGAAGGGATGTTCCGGCTGCTCTTCCAGGGACGAGTATTTTTCCTCCAGCACTTCCTCCAGGACTTCCTGGCGCAAAAAAAGGGCTTCGTTTTCATCCATGATCCGGAATGCGGGATCCAGCTGCAAATGATCGAAATGGCGGCGCAGGAGTTCGCTGCAAAAACTGTGCAGAGTGCCGATGGAAGCCCGGGGCAGCAGCAACAGCTGGCTGAGCAAACGCTGCTGCTCGGCTCCCGTGGTGCGGCGCAGGCGCTCCTGCAAAGCGGCACCGATGCGCTGCCGCATTTCACCGGCCGCCGCATCGGTAAAAGTCACCACCAGCAGGCGGTCCAGATCCACCGGAGCGTCATCGCCCAGCACCATTTGAATCACTCTCTCCACCAGCACGGCGGTTTTGCCCGCACCGGCCGCTGCAGCCACCAGCAGGTTGGCACCCCGCTGATTTATAGCCGCCTTTTGTTCACCGGTCCAAACTGTAGAGGACAATGTGGCCCACCCCCTTCCCGTTGGCCAGCCCGGTCACCTGCTGGCGCAGTTCCCCGGTACCAACGCCCGGCGCCCGGTAGCGGTTTCCGGGCAACCACAGATCAAAGCGGCATACCGGATAGTACAGGCAGTAGTCGCAGGCGCTGCGCTTGCCCACGCGCAGCGGGGCGATATCCACCCGCCCGTCCAGAATATCCTGCCCCATCATCTGCAACAGCTGCTGCAGGCTGTTTTGTAGCACCGCCAGCTCCTGCCGGGTGTACACACTGCCCAGACAACCTTTGTGCAGGGCGCCCTCTTTGGTCAGGGCCACCGGTACCAGCAGGGAACTCACCCCCGGTCCCAGCCGGTTGTCCAGCAGCTGCCAGAAACCCGGCTCGTGGGCGACCACCAGGCCCTGCAGGCAGAATTGTTTCAGCTGTTCCTGAAGCAGTTTCTCCGGTGCCGGCGGTTCCTCCAGCTGGAGCGGAGCACTGTGCACCGGCATGTAAAATGCTCCGGCCGGCAGCAACTGGCCCGCAGTCGTACCGGCAAGTAATTGTTGGGCCGCACTCAGGTAGAGCAGCAGCTGCAGCTGGCTACCGGCCAGCAGCTCCGGGAGAACCAGGCGCTGCGGAGAGGTCTTGTAATCCACCACCCGGAAAAACACCCGTCCCTGCGCATCACCGGCCAGATCCAGCCGGTCAATCTGCCCGGCCACGGCCAGCAGAGCTCCCCCCGGCAGAGGCAGTTCCAGATGGGGGGCGGACACCTCTTCGCCCGTACCAAAGCGCACTTCACAGTCAACAGGGCGAAAGGCGCTACCCTGCATTTGCTGCACCATGGCCCGCAGCGCCCGCTCCAGATTTTCCTTGAGGCGGCGCAGGACGGCTCGCTGCCGGGCGCTGCCCAGCAGGATGGCGTTCTGCAACTGCCGGCTGTGTTTTTCCAGTAACCGCTGACAGGCGGACTGGATGTAGGCATCGTCCACCTGTGACCATTCCCGGCCGCTGCTCCGCACCTGCTGCACAAACTCCTGCAACACAGCGTGATAAAGTCTTCCCGTATCGGGGGGGGCCAGCCGGTGCTGCTGGCGCTCCGCCAGGCCCAGACCGTGGGCCAGGAAGTGGGCAAAAGGGCAGCTGGCATATCTTTCCAGACGGGAGGCACTGGTGTAAAGCATCCTGCGGCCGCCCTGCTTCTTCAGCCACAGCCGTTCGGCCAGAAAGCTGCCCAGCGGCTTTTCCTGATTGACCTCCCACAGTCCGGTACGCACCGCGGCCAGGCGTGCCCGCCACTCCTCCTGCTCCAGCAGCACATTGTAAACCTGCCACCAGCCCGGGTGCACTTCCCCCCCGCGCCGGGCGAACTGCCAGCAAGCGGCCAGACCGGAGAGCAGGCGGCCCGGATGCTCGTGCTGCTCCCAGGGCGGCCGTTCCGGTTTTGTTTCGGGCAGCACTACTTCCTCCGGCACGGGCAGCAGTTCCCGCAGTCGCCGCAGGGGTTGCGCCGGCTGGCGGGCCCTGCCCTCGGCGTCGCCCAGCGGATAGCACAGCCAGAGCTGACCCGCGCTCTCCGCCAGCAGCCGGTAAAGCAAATATTGCTCGTGCTGCAGGGATACGCCGGTGGTGGTCAAACGGTCCGACCAGAGCGCAGCCAGCCTGTCCCGCTCGGCGGCATTGAGAATGCCCCGGCTTTGCGCCGCGGCCGGCAGGCTGCCCTCACTCAGGCCGCATAAGAAGAGCAACCGGATATTTTCCGGCAGCCTGGTCCGCTCCAGGTCACCCACAATCACCTGATCCAGCCCGGGCGGGATCAGGCTGTAGCGCACCGCCGCCAGCCCGGCATCCAGCACCGCCGCCAGTTCGTCCAGCCGCAGCGGAACATCGCCCAGCACTTCCACCAGCTGATCCAGCAAATCCATTACCGCCCGCCAGACCTGGCGGTGCTGGCGGTAAAGCAGCGGATCGCCGGCATCCAGAGCAGCCTGCTGCAGGTCATAAAGCTGACGGGGGAGGTTCAAGTCCAGACAGAGCCTGAGCACAATGCCCGCCCACTGCCGGCCGCTGATCCCGCCTTTTTTTTGCAGGCGCCGCCAGTCCTGCTGAGCGGTTCGCAGGGGCCGGACCGCCCGGCGGCGCAGCCGGTTGATCTCGGCCAGATCCGGCGGGGATCCGGCGGACAGCGACCGGCCGGTTTCAGCCGGTGAAAACGGGTTGTAATGCCAGTCTTTAACACTGTACCAGCTGCTGCCGCGCACCCCGGCAGCCAGCACATAGTTTTCCAGCCTGTCCACTTCATCGGCCGCCAGACCGGCCAGGCCGGTCTTCAAATAACGGAACAGCGGCTCGTAGGCCCAGTCTTTCTGCCACACTTCCAGGGCTGAACGCAGCAGTTCCACCAGCGGGTGGTGCAGGGCACTCAGCGGCCGGTCAATAAAACAAGGTATTTCGTAATCGGCCAGGACCTGGCGCAAAAGGGGCAGGTAGGTGCCGGCATCGCGGATCAGAATGGCCGCCTGCCCCGGACGCACCAGCCCCTGCCGGATCTGGCGGCGCAGAGTGCGGGCCACTCCCTCCACTTCGGCCCGCGGGCTGGCTCCGGCCAGCAGGCGCACCTGACCCTGCGCCCGTCCCGCAAAGACCGGGGGCCGGAGAGAAAAAAAGTGCCTCTCCAGATAGTCCCGTTCCGGATATTCCGCCAGACGGCGCCTGTCCCCCGACAGCACCTGTTCTAAAAGCTGCACTTTGCCGGAACCAGCCAGGTGACGCAACTGCTGCAGGGTTTGCCAGGAACGGCAAAAAGGATCACCCGGCGGCGGAGTCTGTGTCAGATAATCGGGATCCAGGCACAGGGTCACGGTCACCCGGCGGCAGCAACCCAGCAATGCCGCCAGCACGCGCCGTTCCTGGGGAGTAAAGGAGATAAAACCGTCCACCCAGACCTGGCAGTTCCGCCAGGCCCGGCTGCGGGGAAGCTGCCGGGCCAGCAGGTTGAGGTAATCATCCGGATCTACCAGCCGGCCGACCATTTGCTCCTCCAGGATACGCAGCACCAGAGCCAGATCCAGCAGTTTGCGCTGCAGATAGGGATCCGGACTGGTACCGGCGGCAGCCTCCAGATCGCTGGCCCCCAGGCAACCCATCTTCAGTTCGCCGATTAACTCGGCCAGGGCGGCCAGAAAGCCGGGCTGATTTTGTTGACTGCCCAGGAGTGGCAGCTGATCTCTCTTTTCCATAAGTATTCTTTTCAGGAGCATCTGGCGGCCCGTTTCATTCAGCGGCCGCCCGGACAAGCCGCCTGTCTCGCGCAGCACCCGCCAGGCCAGCCGGCGAAAGCTGTAAACCTGGGCGCGCAGACTGCCGCCCCGCCCGGCCAGCTCTTTCTCCATGTTGAAAGTGGACTGGGCCGGAACCAGCAAAAGCAATGGCTGCCCCAGAGGCTCACGCTGCACCGCGGCGGCAATTTCCTCCAGGCAAAGGCTGGTTTTGCCGTAGCCGGCCCGCCCCACCACCAGGCGCAAAGTACCCACACAATCACTTCCCCATTTATTTGGTTGTCCAACCAGCAGGCTGTTATCCTCATCTTAGCAAAAAAAGCTGGCCCTGTCTTCGCCAGCTCTTACCCACCAGACAATATACCGCATTATGAATCACCGGCACCCGAGAAATCCCACTCCGGAAACAGCATCAATGCCGCCCGCACTCACCCGCCGGGCAACATTTTTCCGCCAAACCCGCTTCTTCCGCCTCGGCCAGCCGCACCGCCTCGGCGGCGAAGGCGGGCAGAGCGGACAGGGGCGCTGCCAGGAAATCCTGGAAAGCAGCCAGGTTTTCCTGAAGAAACTGCCTTTTAAGGGCGTAGAATGTCCTCTGGGCCTCCTTGCTCTCACTGAGCAGCCCCGCTTCCTTGAGCACCCGCAGGTGCTGGGAAATGCGCGGCTGGCTGATACCCAGCACCATTTCCAGTTCACAGACATACATGGGCCGCAGCGCCACTAACTTCAAAATCTTCAGACGGGTGGGCTCACCCAGTGCCTTGAATATTTTCACAAAATGCTCCAAGCCGCTCACACACTTTCTTTAATCCACTTCTCTATTTCGGCCTGTCCGGGCACCCGGCCGGAAACCTTGAGCTTTCCGTTGATCATTAGGCCGGGGGTCATCAGCACGCCGTGGTCGGCAATCTGAGCCGGATTTTCCACCTTCACCACTTCCGCATCCACCCCGGTGTTGGCCAGCGCCTTCTGTACCGCCTCGTAGACAGCTTTGCATTTCTTGCATCCCGGTCCCAGCACTTTAATCTGCATTCTGCCCGCACTCCTCTCCTGTTGGGAATGGTTTAATTTTTGCCCCTGCTGCCGGTAATAGGCCAGCAAGGCCTGCCGGTAATGCTCAGCAGCACTCTCCGGCACATAATTTTTTTGTTTGATCAACCGGAGCAGTTCTTCGGCAACCCGGCTTTCATCAGATATTCCCTGACTGATCACTTCCATCACAGCCTGCTCCAGACCAATAATGCCCACCTGTCGACCGTTAACCGGCAGAGGAACTGCTCTGGGAGCCCGCGGATCGCAACAACCGGCCATAACACGCCACCCCGGATCTATGTTATACTTAGATAATTATATACTAATAATTGTTCTAAAGTCAAACACCGGCTACCTGGTTCATCATCATACCTGCTGCAATCAAACTACAGGCACCATCCCTTTACCATACCGGCGACCGCTAGCCGCCCAGCCGCCGGTACAGCTGGCTGCGGTACTGGCTAAGAGCGACGCTGGCCCGGCGACCCTCCATAAGCATGTTGAAGCGCAGGATCTTCTGGTTGAGCTTTGTCTGCAGACACTTTTTCTGCACATCCGCGTCGCAACAGTCTATAAGCTTCTGCAGAGTGACAATTTCCTTCTTCAGCTGCATTTCCTCGGGCAGCACACCGGCATTGCGCAGCATGATGTAACCGGACCGCAGCTCTTCCGGTACATGAGAAAGGTCGTCGATTTCCAGGGGCCGGCCGCTGCCGGCCAGATTGTCCAGCTCCCCCCGGGCTATGGCCTCGCGAATCTTGCCCTCAGCGATCACAGCCACAATATCCAAGCCCCACCACCCGCTTTTGTTTTTTCTATCATAAAATGTCTGAAAGCCTGCGTCAACAGGAGCAAGAACGCCGGCAGGGAAAGCTGTTAAAGATACAGTGCCAAAAAGAAACCCTCCATTCATTTTTGATGAATAGAGGGTTTCTTGCTTAGAGCCCGCAATGACCTACGCTACAACCACTGCGCGTATCTACGTAGCCCACAGCAACCTTTCGGCTACTATAGACCATTACGACACCCGCAATAGTCTTTGCTCGACTATTATGGATATCTAAGGAGCCTGCATGAGTCTCTCGACTGCTGCAAACCCCGCTCCCACCAAATCCTTAAAACTTTTAAAGATGTACAGGGGGTTTTCGACACCCATAATAATCTTAGCTCGACCGGTGCACATCCCTTGCGACCATCCGGCAATCGTTCGGACTGCCGGACAGCCTGCCGGAACATGCACCGCTCTGCCCGCCGACCAGCATCGAGCCCTTAAGACCCGATACTGATCTTTGGCCGACTACTACAGAGCCCTTTCCGGACCCTGCAGCAGTCTGGGCTCGGCCATTGCGAACCCTTCTGGCAATATTATGGCCAATTCCTTCTGGTTCATACACGGATGGAGGCAATATTTACAGGTAATTTTTTCCACAATGTCACACAGCGTCCGCTTGCTGCGGCAGCAATCGATGACAATATTTCCATCCTGCCGGCATATGCTAATCCCAAGGAGGGATGGCCTATGCACCCGCAGGAAGAGGTAAAGCTGCTGGAAGAAGCGGCGGACAGGATTCTGGCCAAAGCACGCGAATTCGGCCTGGATTTTTATAATATGCATTTTGAAATCTGTCCGGCAGAAGTCATTTACACCATCGGCGCCTACGGTATGCCCACCCGTTTCACTCACTGGACCTTTGGCAAGGCCTACCAGAAGATGAAAACCCATTACGATTATAACCTGAGCCGGATATATGAACTGGTGATCAATACCGATCCCTGTTATGCCTTCTTGCTGGAAGGAAACAGTCTGGTCCAGAACAAGCTGGTCATGGCCCACGTGCTGGGACACAGTGATTTTTTCAAGAACAACGCCTATTTCAAGCCCACCCCCAAAAACATGATTGAAAGCATGTCGGCGGCAGCCGAGCGGTTCCGCAAATATGAGTTCAAATATGGCCGGGAAAAAGTGGAGAAATTCCTGGATGCCGTCATCTCTATTCAAGAACACATTGATCCCCGCCGCTACATCAAAAGCAGAACCGGCGATCCAGACGAGGGGGGTGCTTCCTGCGATCACTGTGGGGGTGGCTGTTCCGGCGACCGGCAGGATGCTGCCCCTGCCTGCGGCGGCGCCTGCCGGAGCGGCGGCACCGGCTGCAGCAGCCGACCCCAAGCAGGCCGCAAAAGCAGCCGGAAGGCAGGGCAGCGGGAAACCCCTTACGACGACCTGTGGAATCTGGATAAATCCGACCTGCCGGTGGAGGAGGAAAAGCCGCGCAAAATACCCCCGGCACCCGAAAAAGATTTGTTGCTGTTTCTGCTGCACCACGCCCGGGACCTGGATGACTGGCAGCAGGACATCATCACGGTCATCCGGCAGGAAATGCTCTACTTCTGGCCCCAGATGGAGACCAAAATCATGAACGAGGGCTGGGCCACCTACTGGCATTTGCGCATCATGCGGGAAATCGACCTGCCGGAAAACGAGGCGCTGGATTTTGCCAAAATGCACGCCGGGGTGGTGCAGGCCAGTAAAATGCACTTAAACCCCTACCTGCTGGGGCTGAAAATATTTGAGGATATTGAAAAGCGCTGGGATGAGCCCACGGAGGAGGAAAAAGAAAAGTACGGGCGACCGGGCGGTGAAGGCAGAAGTAAAATTTTTGAAGTACGGGAAACCGAGAACGACATTTCTTTTTTGCGCAACTACCTGACCAGAGAGCTGATTGAGGAAATGGATCTGTACCTGTTCAAGAAAATAGGCTACGACTGGAAAATAACCGATAAAAACTGGGAAGTGGTGCGCGATCATATTGTGGCCAGCATGACCAACTGCGGCTATCCCTGCATTGTGGTGGAAGATGGCGACTACGGCAAACGGGGCGACCTCTACCTGCGCCACCAGTATGAAGGAATTGAGCTGGACGTTTTTTATCTGGAAAAAACCCTGCCCATGGTCTACCACATCTGGGGCCGCCAGGTGCACCTGGAAACCGTTCTGGATAACAAAAAGGTTCTCTTTTCGTACAACGGGGAAAAGTGCAGCAAGAAATTCGTTTAATGTCCCGTGCATGAAAAGCCCCCGGTCACACCCATAATATGAGCAAACCACTTTCACAGGAGGATGCGCCAGATGCAGTTACCTCCCGGCCAGAGGTCCATCCTGGCCTATTTCCCCACCAGCGATGCCGCCCGGCGTGCCGCCGCAGAACTGACCGCCGCCGGATACGGCGTAACCGATGTTGACCGGGTATCGCGCTTCGGCACGAGCATTGACCGGGAATACGACAATCCCCTGAACCGGGCCGTCACCGCCACCGGGCCAGTGCTATACAACAACAGTACCGGGGATCAGCTCACTGACTCCGAGCGGGTCCTGCTGGCCGCCGATCCTTCGGTCAGCGGCATGGGCGGTAAAGACTACGGATTAGCAGGGGGAAAACCCTTCCTCCTGACTCTGGTTACCGAGGAAAGCAGGGTTCAGCAGGCAGAAGAAATCATCAAAAGAAACGGCGGAAAAATCTGATCCTTTTCCCCGGACCAAAATAGACATGGCCGCGGAAAACCGGGCCATGTCTATTTTTGGCCCATTGCGGTCATGAAAAGTGCTGCCGCCAGCCTACCAGCCCCGGCTGTACTCCCCGGCACAGGGAATGCAGACAATTTGGCCCCCTTTGACGCGGGCCCGGGGCTCCATGACCGTCTCGCCGCAAACCGCACAGACATGTGAAGGGAAAATGCGCGCTTTGCCCGGTGGCTGCATCTGGATGCGGCGCACATCGCACAGTTGCTCCACCGGCTGAGTCAGAATATTGTTAATCCGTTCCTGCTGATGCCGCTGGAAAGCGGCATTTTCTTCTTCCGTGGCCTCACCGGCGAACACTTTCCGGCGCAGGGCATCCACTTCGGGATTGACCCGCCAGTTGGCCGCCTTGATGGCCACCCGCACCGCCTGTCCACTGTTGCGACAGACAAAGGTGTAAACCTGCTTACCGTAGTCCCGGTAAATCAAGTTGCCCTTACCGATACTGCAACCGGTGAGCACCTGGATGGCATCCACCCCGCAGGCATCGTTTTCCACAATGGCCACCAGTTCCTCATCCGCCGCCCGCAGGGCGGTCAGCTCCTCCAGTGCCACCCTGGCCACCCGGTAGCCGATGGCCAGGCCCGGACAGGCATGGCCGTGAAATTCCACGCATCTCTCCCAATCATTTTTAACGCACATACACAGGCCCCCTGTTTTTGCAAAAATCATACAATAAAGAATGCCCACTGGCAATATTCTGCTACCGAACGGCAGATTTTTACCTCTTGACAGTCCGCCCTGCCTCTGTCATTATTAATATTGAAAATGATTATCATTTGCATAAGGGGGCTTGCACCATGTCTATCCTGGTGGTCGGTGGCGATTATCTAGAAGGTATTTTTCACCACTTGCGGGCGCTGGGATTCAAAAGCCTGCAGCACATCCAGGGGCGCAAAAACATGGCCGCCGAGCAGGTTGTTATAACTGTTAATTTTCCGGCCTGAGCCGGTATTTCTCTATCTTGCGGTAAATGGTGGCCCGGCTGATCCCCAGAGCAGCCGCCGCCTGCCGCTTGCCTTCCTCATGCCAGCCAAAGCGCTGCAAAGCCCGCTGGATGGCCACCTTTTCCATTTCCTCCAGGGGAACAATGGCGCCATGCTCCTCTGCGGATCCGCCGGCAGGCTGGCCGGACAGGTTTTCCTCTGGTGTTTTTTCCACCGTCTCCCGGAAGACAGCTTCATCCTTTTGCCAAAGGCGGGCCGGCAGGCTGGAGAGCGAAACCAGCTCTGCATCTTCTATATTCACCGCATACTCCACCACATTGATCAGTTCACGCACATTGCCCGGCCAGTGGTAACTTACACAGGCCCGCATGGCTTCGTCGGTAAAACCCCGCACATCCTTGTGCAACAGATCGGCAAAACGTTTCATGTAGTACATCAGCAGCAGGGGGATGTCCTCCTGGCGCTCCCGCAGCGGCGGTAGGACCAGCGGAATGACACTGACCCGGTAATACAAATCCTCCCGGAAAGTGCCCTTTTGCACCATTTCCTGCAGATCGGCATTGGTAGCGGCAATCACCCGGATGTTCACCGGAATCAGCCTGGTACCGCCCACTCTCTCCACCTGGCGCTCCTGCAGCACCCGCAGCAGCTTGGCCTGCAGATAGAGCGACATGTTGCCAATTTCGTCCAGAAAAATGGTGCCGCCGTCCGCCAGTTCAAATTTGCCGGGTTTGCCGCCCCGCCGTGCCCCGGTGAAGGCACCTTCCTCGTAACCAAACAACTCGCTCTCTAGCAGGCTTTCCGGGATGGCCCCGCAATTGATGGCCACAAAGGGTTTACCGGCAAAGGGGCTTTCGGCGTGAATGGCCCGGGCGAAGATTTCCTTGCCGGTACCGGTTTCACCCAGAATAAGCACCGTGGAGTTGCCGTGAGCAATTTTTTCGGCCTGGGCCTTCACCCTTTGCATAGCCGGGCTGACCCCGATAATCTGATCCAGTGTGATGACCTGCCCGGCACTGATATATTCATAAGCCAGTTTCTGGGCTTCCTGAAAGTCCCGAAAAGAGGCCACCGCCCCCAACACCAGGTTATTCTCCCCCCGGATGGAGCGGGCCGTGGATAAAAGGTGAAAGCGCCTGCCGCCGGCATTGACGAAAACTTCCCGTGAGCTGAAGCCCCGCCCATCCTGCAGCACCTCCAGCAGCGGTACGCCGGTGAGCACCTGCTTCAAAGGCCGGCCCAGGGCCTTTTCCTTGGGCAGCTTGAAGATGCGCTCGGCCGAGCTGTTGAAATGGGTGATCACACCCTCCCGGTCCACCGCCACCAGCCCCTCGTAAACCGCATCCACCACGGCGGCCAGCTGGCCCGCCACCTTGCTTTTTTCAGCAAAACTTTCGATTTCCAGCACTTTGCTGCCGATCAGGTCGGCCATGTGACCGATAAATTCCTGCAAATTCTCGGTGTTGGTGGTCAGACGCTCTCTTTGACCCTCGTCAAAGGCGGTCAGGCTGATGGTACCAATCACCGCCTCGGCAGCGCGGATGGGATAAACAATAGAGGCCCGGTAAAAACAGTCCCCCTGGAGCGGGCAGGCGGCACAAATGGCATGATGACCGGCCTGATTGATGAACACGGGCTGGCCGTGCTCCAGGACATATTTATTCACAAAACCGTGTTTCAGGCGCGACCCTACCTGGCTGCGCACACTGCCGGTAGCCGCCACCCGCACCAGGTGGGTGTCGATGATTTCCACCTCGACACCCAGCACACTGGCCATGGCGGCGGCAATTTTTTGGCCGCTGCCCCGCACCTGGGAAAGACGGGAAGCAGTATGGTTTGCTGACATAAGATTTTCCCCTCCGGTAGTCCATACTATTCTACCACCGGCGCAAACAAAAAGAAACGCCCTGCTTTGACAAACAGGGCCAGATGTATGGCTCATCAACCTGGACTATGTTCAGACTGTGCTACCTTTACCCATCGGTTTCACAGCAAAATGACCCAGAGATTATCCCGCACTCTCCGCCAGCTCCCGGCCGGCTTCCAGCGCTGCCAGGTTGGCCGGAGCGCTTCCCAGCCTCCCGGTCACAGCCTGCTGCAAACTCTCCGGCCGCACCAGCCCGGTCAGGCGCACCAGCGCCCCCAGGGCCACCAGGTTGGCGGATATTTCCTTGCCCAGCCGCTGGCGAGCGGTCTCGGTCAGGGGCAGCGATATTTGTTTGTAGCTGGCCGCACCGTCAGGCTGCACAAAGGTGGCATCCACCAGCACCAGCCCGCCCGGCCGGACGGCGGATACATATTTTTCATAGGCTTCCTGGCTCATGGCCAGCAGCACGTCGGGCTGCTGCACATGGGGGTAGTCCACAAATTCCTCACTGATAATCACTTCGGCCCGGCTGGCCCCACCGCGTGCTTCCGGCCCGTAGGACTGGGTCTGCAGAGCATAGCGGCCCTCTAAAATGGCGGCTTCGGCCAGCAGGATGCCGGCCAGAATAATGCCCTGCCCGCCCGAACCGCTCAGGCAAATTTCCCGGTAGTAACTCACCGCGTTTTCACCTCGGCTTTTGCTGCCGCGCCTGGAGCAGGGCGGCATAGGTCTCACAGTATTCCGGTGCCCGGGCCACATGCAGCAGACCGATGGGATATTTGCCCACCTTTTCCTCGGGCGCCAGCTGCTCATACTTCTCTTTGGGTACACCGCTTTGCTTCTGCCATTCCAGCATCACGGCCGGATCGGGCATTTTGTTGCGCCGGCCAAACGAGGTGGGACAGTGGGTGACCGCCTCGACAAAACTGAGTCCCTTGTGCTGCACCGCCCGCACAATCAGCTCGCTGAGTAAACGGGCGTGGTAGGTGGTGGAGCGGGCGACAAAAGTGGCCCCCGCCCCTTTCATGAGCTGAACCAGGTCGAATGGCGGATCGATGGCCCCGTAGGGTGAGGTGGTGGTTTTGCTGCCGCCGGGCGTCAGGGGCGATACCTGGCCGCCGGTCATGCCGTAAATGCTGTTGTTGAATACCAGCAAATTCAAATCAATATTGCGCCGGGCCGCATGGATTAAATGGTTGCCACCAATGGCGCTGGCATCACCATCCCCCATGATTACAAAGACCGTCAGGTCCGGACGGGCCATTTTAATGCCGGTGGCGAAAGCCACCGCCCGGCCGTGGGTGGTGTGCAGGGTGTGAAAATCCAGATAACTGACCGCCCGGGAGGAACATCCAATACCTCCCACTACCACCACTTTATTTCTATCCAGCTGCAATTTATCAATGGCGCGCAACATGGCCTGCACCGCAATGCCGTTACCGCAGCCCGGGCACCACATATGCGGCAGCGTGTTGGGCCGGAAATAGGAAAGCCAGTTTTCAGACACCGCCGGCCACCTCCCGCAGCGCACCGCTGATCTCATCGGGGGCGATCAGCTCGCCGCAGTTTTTCAAACAATAAACCTGCCGGCACCCGGAAGGAAGCCAGCGCTCTATTTCCGCCGCCAGCTGCCCGTCGTTCATTTCCGCAATCACCACACCCTTTTTACCGGAGAGAGCTGCTGCCAGCTTCTCACCCGGGAAGGGCCACAGGGTCACCGGACGGAAAAGGCCGGCCGCCACTCCCTCCTGCCGGGCCCGGCGCACCGCCTGGCGCGCTGCCCGGGCCACGCCGCCGTAGGCAACCACCAGGTATTCCGCATCATCGCCCTGGTACACTTCGGGAGCCGGGAAATCGGCAAGCCGCCGGATAATCTTGTCCCGCAGGCGCCGCAGCAGTTCCCCGGCCACCCGCGGGCTGTTGCTGGGCAGCCCCCGCTGGTCGTGCACCAGACCGGTAATATTATAGCGGTATGCCCCACCAAAGGCGGCCAGTACGGGCACCCCGTCCTCCCCGGTGCGATAGGGCAGATATTCTCCGGGCGGGCAGTCGGGCTGCCGGCGCGCCGGCAAAGCCGGCCCCTGCGGGGGCAGCACCACCCGCTCCCGCAAATGCCCGACCACCTCATCCATGAGCAGGATGACCGGCGTGCTCACTTCCTCCGCCCAGCGCACCGCCTCAACAGTCAGGTGGTAGGCTTCGCTGACCGTGGACGGCACCAGCACAGGCAACAAACGATCGCCGTGCGAGCCCCAGCGGGCCTGCATCACATCACCCTGTCCGGGCGCCGTGGGCATACCGGTGGACGGCCCCTGCCGCATCACGTTGACCAGCAGCAGCGGTATCTCGGCCATCACGGCAAAACCGAGATTCTCCTGCATCAGTGAAAAGCCAGGTCCGCTGGTAGCTGTCATGGCTCTCGCCCCGGTAGCGGCAGCTCCAATCACCGCCGCCAGGGAGGAGATTTCATCCTCCATCTGAATAAAGACGCCGCCCACATCGGGCAAGTACCTGGCCATGTACTCGGCGATTTCGGTGGACGGCGTAATGGGGTAGCCGGCATAAAAAGACACGCCAGCCGCCAGGGCAGCGCTGGCTACTGCTTCGTTGCCCTGCATCAGGCTGGCCAGGGGGGTAGGATCAGACATATCTTTTCACTCTCTCTCCAGACTTATGGCCATATCCGGACAATGCCACACACAACTGCCACAACCGATACAGGCGCTTTCCCGCACCACCACGGCCTTTTTGCGGCTATCCAGGGTAAGTACCTTTTGCGGGCACAGGGCGGCACAGATGCCACAGCCCTTGCACCAGGCCTTGTTGATGCTGATTACCGGTTTAGTGGCCAATTTTCTGACTGCCATATCTATCACCAGCCCTTTCCAGGTTAGCACACAGGCTTTTGTTCTTTGCCATGCTTCTTAGCAATATGTGTGCCAGTTAATTTTTTTCCTGAAAAAAAGCCGGCTGCCAATATATTGGGCGCTTTTAGCTGAAAACTGACCATCCATACAGGACATAGCCATCTCACGATGATACAAATAAACCTGCCCGCCCGGCACATCCCTATATCAATATGAGACATCATCTCAATATGATACCGCTACCCAGGTCAGCCCTGACGCAGGTCAGGTGTCCGCGCCCAGCGATCCGGTTCAGTACCTGCATCAGGTGTTGTAGTTCGAATCTTACAAGTCTGGCTCGGGCAAGACACACCGCCAGATTTATTATGCGGCTTTTGCATAATAATCCAGCAATTTGGCCACCGCCGCTACTACATCAACCGCATCCTGTTCGCTCATGGCCGGATACACAGGCAAACACACCACCCGCTGGAAAAACTCCTCGGCCCCCGGGCACAGGCTGTCCGTGATGGTACAGACATCGGGGTGACCAATCCAGAGGTAGTAGGGCTGCAGATACACCGGAAGGTATTTGACCGCAGTCTCGATGTTTTCCGCTCTCAAAGCATCCACAAAGTGCTCCCGGCTCACGGTTAATTGTTCCAGGCTTAACAGAACAGGGTAAAAATTCCATCCCGGCTCGCCTTTCGCCGACCAGCGGGGCAGTTCCACATCCCGGCGCTCCGCCAGGGCCTGGTTGTATACAGAAGCAATCTTCTCCCGGCGGGCACACATCTCTTCCCAGCGCTCCAGCTGACTGAGCAGCAGGGCGGCCTGCATTTCGGTCAAACGGTAGTTAAACCCCAGGTCCTGCATTTCGGCCACTTGCCAGCTTCCCCGCCTCCGGGTAAAGCGGGCGGCATCCCGCACCAGGCCGTTGTCGCGGAACATGGCCAGCCAGTTATAGGTTTCCTCGTCATCGGTCACCACTATACCGGCCTGGCCGCAAGTGGGCCCATTGGCCGGAGAAAAGCTGTACACACCCATGTGTCCGGCCCTGCCCACCGCCTGTCCGTCATAGCGCGCTCCCACCGCCCGGGTACAGTCCTCCACCACCAGCAAATCTCTGGCCTTCGCTATTTCCAGCAGCGGCTGCAGCGGAGCAGGGAAACCGCCGTAATGGGTAACAATCATAGCCCGGGCCCTTTCGGTCAGGCGCCACTGTACCGCCCCGGGATCCAGATTGCCCGTGGCGGGGTCGATATCGGTAAAAATGGGCACAGCTTTCTGGTACAGCACGCAGTTGGTAGTAGCCGGATGGGTCAGCGAGGTAACGATAACCTCCTCCTGGGGACCGATTCCGCCGGCCATGAGGGCAATATGCAAACCGGCCGCACCGCTGGATGTGGCCACAGCAAAACGGCTGCCCACCAGAGCGGCAAATTTTTCTTCCAGACGGCGCACCAGCAGCCCGGCGGACAGGTCTGTACTTCCCTGCAGAGCCTGCTTAACGGCTGCTATGTCCTGTTCAGTGATCCAGGGCTTTTGAAAGGGGAGCAACTCGGAGCGCACCGGTTTGCCTCCCTCAATTGCGGGTAAACCAGGCAAATTATCACCAACTTTTAAAATAAAAATTTCCCCCTGGCAAAAACTGATAACCAGAGATTAATAATGGTAGGTTTCCTAAAGTTCATCACACAAAATTTTAGCTTACATAAATTCTTCCGTGACATCCTCAGCATTGTAGAGCACCCAGGGATCAAGATCCAGACACTGAGTCTCATCTCTTTTACCTGTTAAATCCCAGGCCGCAGTGCCATTGAGTATGGTTAATTTATCGCGGAAAATTTGCCTGTCTTTTAATACTTCAAATACCCCCGACAATTTATCTCCCATCTTATAGCGAGTTACCTTGCCATCCACAAACTGACAAATAATACTATAATCGCATTTGTCATCAGGGAAAACTTGAATCAAATCAGGCGGTATCAATAAATAATTCACCTCCCGTCCCGCTGAACCCATGGCTATCTAAGCGGATCAATTTTAAATAATTCTTTGCCGTGACAGGCATTATGCCAGTTATCCATTAATTCATCCTGGTGTAGCAATGTCCAGGCAATTACAAAACTCGCCTGTTTACGCGGCAGTCTGCCTGAAATGATCACCGCCTTTTGAATATCCACAATCGCCTTGTAATCACCGTATTCCACATGAACATGTGGTGGCAAGTGATCGCTATAAAACATAGATACTTTTATGCCGTGAAACCAGCTGAGTTGAACCATTTTTATCGACTCCTGTTTTCTTTAGAAGCGATTTAGATTAATAGCACTCAATCGGAATCTATAGCTCCAGGAGTAAACCCAGTATTGCCCTGATAATGCCTTATACGCGGATCGGGTCGACCGGCCAAACGGGCCACCACCCTGATCCCCTCAGGGAGATATTCCTCCTGCTCCACCTGGCCCGTACGGTGCACCAGAGCCAGCAAATCAGCCCGGTTGTAAGGGATCACGCCTTGAAAAAGCCATCCCCTCAGGTCCAGTTGCCGGGCTATTTCCTGTTTCAATTGCTCCAAACCGGAGCCGGTGCGGGCCGAAATCTCCAGCACAGGGCCCGCAAAGGAAAGCCGCACCTGCTCCAGCAGTTCGGGCTGCACCGGACAATCCATTTTATTCAAAACCAGTACGGTTTTCTTATTATGTGCATTAAGCTCCCGCAGCACATTGTCCACGGCCGCCATCTGCCCCATCATGTCCGCGCTGCTGGCATCCACCACATGCAGCAACAGGTCGGCTTGCTGCACCTCTTCCAGGGTGGCCCGAAAGGCGGCTACCAGCTGGTGGGGCAGCTTGCGCACAAAACCCACCGTGTCGGTAAGCAAAACCGGCTGTTTATCCGGCAGCAACAGCCGACGGGTGGTGGGGTCCAGCGTGGCAAAAAGCTGGTCGGCCGCCAGTACGTCGGCCCCCGTCAGCGCATTGAGCAAGGTACTTTTCCCGGCATTGGTATAGCCCACCAGGGCCACCACGGGTATTTCCCCCTGCTGCCTTTTCCGCCGCTGCTGCTGTCTGTGCCGGCGCACTTCCTCCAGCTCCCGGCTGATATCTTCGATACGCCGCCGAATGTGCCGGCGGTCGGTTTCCAGCTTGGTCTCCCCCGGCCCCCGGGTGCCGATACCGCCCCCCAGCCGGGAGAGAGCCTCGCCCTGCCCGGTCAGACGGGGCAGCAGGTAGCGCAATTGGGCCAGTTCCACCTGCAGCTGTCCCTCCCGGGTGCGGGCCCGCCGGGCGAATATATCCAGAATCAGCGCCGTGCGGTCAATCATCCGGCAGCCCAGCTCTTTATGCAAATTCCTGGCCTGTACTGGAGTGAGTTCATCATCAAATATGACCAGTTCGGCCCCCAGACTCTGGCAAAGCAGAGCCAGTTCCCGCACCTTGCCCCGGCCGATGGCCAGAGCAGCATCAGGGCTGGCCCGTCTTTGCAAAACCTTGTGCAATACCCCGGCACCGGCCGCCTCGGCCAGCCGGGCCAGTTCGTCCAACGATTCCTCACTGTCAATGGAAACCAGCAGCGCTTTCTCCGGCTGTTCCCCTGTCCTGAAATCCGCCGGGGTTCTGCCCAGCTGTTTTTCCACCTCATCCACCGCTCGCCGCCAGTCAAACCTTTCCAGTTCCCTTACGGTCATTGGGCCATAGGTTCGCCCACCATCCGCCAGCCGACCCTCTCGGACCTCGGGCAGGGCCACAAAGGCTTCCCGCAGGCGGCCATCCCGCACCCCCAGAGCCACCATGGCGTCCAGCCGCATGCTCAGCAGCGCGGCCAGATCCACCGAACTGAGCATACCGCTGCCGCCGGGATGGGTATGCACGCAGCGCAGGCCGGAAAGGCGCAAATCGCCCCGCCGCCGGCTCCTGGCCAGTAGAGGCGCCGTGCCGGCATCGCCCACCCCCACACTGACCACCCGGCCGTGCCGGTCGAGGAATACCGCTATTTCCCGCCGCAGTTTTTCGGTCAGCGCTACCAGCACGGAAACAATATCCTCACTCACCAGCTGTGCCCGGTCCACCGCCAGAGCATAAAGGCTGCGCAGCGTTTCCAGATCGCTCCTGCCCAGACCCTTGATCTGTCCATAAACTTCCCGGTCCAAACCAGTTCTCCTCTCTGCCCTACCTGTACTTTCAGCTTAACAAAACCAGAACCGCCAGGCAACTGGATCTGCCGGAACTGGCACAGGCCCACCTGGACCACCGGGCACAGTACCGGGAAAATATACAAATATTTAATTACGGATTATTGTTATATAAAAATTTATTATAATGTCCATAGA